>JBAXIY010000006.1:0-43287 GCA_037138135.1 Verrucomicrobiia bacterium | reverse complement strand
TTAACTGTAAGACCTACAAGTCGAGCAGATGCGAAAGCAGGCCCAAATGATCCGATGGTTTAATGTGGAATTGCCATCGCTCAACGGACAAAAGGTACGCTAGGGATAACAGGCTGATCGGTTCCAAGAGTTCATATCGACGAACCGGTTTGGCACCTCGATGTCGACTCGTCGCATCCTGGGGCTGGAGAAGGTCCCAAGGGTCCGGCTGTTCGCCGGTTAAAGCGGCACGCGAGTTGGGTTCAGAACGTCGTGAGACAGTTCGGTCCTTATCCACTGTGGGCGCAGGAAACTTGAGGGGTTCATTCCTTAGTACGAGAGGACCGGGTATGACGCACTTCTGGTGTGGCAGTTGTTCCATCAGGGGCATCGCTGCGTAGCCATGTGCGGAAGAGATAAGCGCTGAAAGCATCTAAGTGCCAAGCTCATCCCAAGATAATGTTTCCCGGACGCAAGTCCCTAAAGACCACGGGCAGACCACCCGTTTGATAGGCTGGGAGTGTAAGCGCCGCGAGGCGTTCAGCTGACCAGCACTAATCGGTCGTGCGGCTTGATTGCTTTTTCCATTTATTTGGAAAGACAATTTCAACTCGCGAATTGTAAGCCAAAAGTCTCCTGTGTGTAGTTTTCAGAGAATCTCCGAAACGCTTCGGAATTGATCTTTATTAATAATTTTGCACGTCAAAACGCGTGCGCAATAATTTGGTGGCATTACCGCAGTGGTCCGACCCGTTCCCATTCCGAACACGGCCGTCAAACGCTGCATGGCCGATGGTAGTGGTTGTATAGCTTCCGCGAGAGTAGGTAGCCGCCAGTCTTTCAAAAACCCAGAGATTCATCTCTGGGTTTTTTTTGCAAATTTAATCCCTGAGAACGTTTTAATCCAGGTCCAGCAGCGTGACCATCTCCTTGTTTTAGTGAAAAAACCAACCCTTGTCTCTCCAACATGGGCAGCCGTTGGTTTCCGAAATTGGAACCCATTAATTCACAGTTCTCGATGTGTCGGAGATGGACAAAGCGGGCGGCTTTAATCAACATCCCGACCATGCGCGGAGCTAAGCTCCGGCGGGATTTAACCGGTGAAACCGATTTTTAATTTGCGGGCGGCGGATCTTCAACTTTATCGCGCCTGCGATGATTTGAGCGGCGCGCTGATTTTGCCCATGCTCCTCTTCAGTCCATGGGCATTGGGCACCACGGTAAATTGGGCGATCTGGTGCATGAACTTCGCTGGCTACGCGCTCGGCCTTTTGCTTCTAGTTAAATTATTCATCCGCCATACCAAAGCTTATATCCCGCCGCGCTGGGACAATTACTCCGCCCGCACGGGCACCTTCACGCGACGGCCGCAGCCGCTCACTCGCCTGCTTACCCGCACGTTGGGCTTACTCACACTGGCGGTGCTGGCGGAAATTTTAATCAGCGCCTTGAATGCGGGGGCGCACTACGACTGGGACAACCGAGTATTCACCTATAAACCGCATCTATCCTGGCTCCCTTACAGTCTGGATGAGCATCTCACTTGGTTTAATTTCTGGATGTATCTTGGCATGGCGGCTTCGTTCTGGTCGGTGGCCGACTGGTTGCTCGGCACCACCCTTGCCGAAGAACGCCGGGCGCAAGTGGCTGACAACCCTGAAAAAGCGGTGCCACTGCTGCCAGCGCGCCTATGTCTGTTGCTATGGGGGCTTTGCATTAACGGTGCAATCCTTGGCTTGGAAGGCATAGTCCAGCGTGCGTCTGGCACCAACAAACTTTTATTTCTGGTGCCATCGCAATCCATGCCCTGGGCCAATTGCCAATTTGGTCCGTATGCCTATCGCTCCAATGCCGCGCAATATTTTAATCAGCTCTGGCCAGTGTGCCTCGGCTTCTGGTGCACCTTGCACCGCGCCGGTGGTTTGCGCGGGAAAGCCCACCACTGGCTGCTGCTGTGCGCGACCATCATGGCAGCGTGCCCAATTATTTCCACGAGCCGAGCGGGGGCGCTGACGGCGGTGAGCATTTTAATCCTAGCGTTAGTTTACCTCGCCGGCGCAAGCCTATCGGATTGGGCTGGGCGGAACGGCACCGGCGCCGTGCGCTGGGGCACGGCGGGACTGCTGATTTTATTTTTGACCGCCACGCTGTCGCTCGGCTGGTTTTTCGGTTGGAGTTCACTCGCGCCCCGGCTGGATGAACTTGGCGCTGGTTATCAGGGGCGGGAGGAAACGTATGCCGCCGCCGCTCCGATGGCGCATGACTATCCGGTGTTCGGGATTGGCGCGGGCGCGTTTCCAACGGTGTTTCAGCTCTACCAGTTGTCTGGCGCGACTTACACCCCGAGACTACTCCACAATGACTGGCTGCAAACGCGCATCACGTTTGGCTGGGTGGGTTTTATTCTGCTGCTTGCGGCACTGGCGTGCATCGGGCTGCGGTGGTTTGTGCCGGGTGGAATTCGTGGTAGCCGACGGTTTGTGGTGTTAGCCTGGCTGGGGTTGACGAGCGCGCTAGTGCAGGCGCGATTTGATTTTCCGTTTTCAATTCACTCCACGCTGTTCCTGTTTTTGGTGATTTGCGCGATGTTGTTCGGCTTGAGCCGGAATCCGGGAAGTTCCCGGCGGTAAACGTTGAAATCGCCACGGACACCAGGTTTTGCCACAGAGGCACAGTGAACACAGAGATTAAGTCATCTTAAAAAAGACAATTCTTGGCGCGCTCGGTGACTTGGTGGCGATTCATTTCCCAAATGGCACCAGATTTTGCCGCAGATGGACACGGAAATACGTCAGTCCTTGTGGTAATCCTGATACCGGTAGTAGGCGAAGTAACCGCCGGTGCTGACGTGCACGGAGTTGAAGACGAGGCCGAGCACTTTGGCTTTGCGTTGATACAACATGTTGAGCGAGGCGTGCGCCACGCGCGAGGAGGTGTATTCGGCGCGGATTACAAAGATGACGCCGTCCACGCGCGGGGCGAGGCTGGTGACGTCGTCCGCCGCCATGACCGGCGCGGTGTCGATCAGCACGTAATCATATTCCTGCGCGGATTCTTTCAGGAATTTTTCCATGGTGGACCCGATGAAAAATTCGCTGGAGCGTTGCGTGGTCGCGCCGCGCGGCAGTAGGTGCAGATTGGGATAAATGGTTGCCTTGACGGCGGCACGCCAGTCGGTGCCGCCCAAAAATACTTCGGAGAAGCCGGTTTCGTTCGGGATGTTGAATCGGCCGTGGAGCGTGCCCTTACGCAAATCCGCATCCACGATCAACACGCGGGAACCGCCGGTGGCCATGGTAATCGCCAGGTTGGTGGCGGTCATGGATTTGCCGTCGCCGGGGACAGAACTGGTGATGAGGAGCGTGCGCGGCCGCGGCTCGGTGTGAGTCATGTAAAGCAGCGAGGAGCGCAGGTTGCGATACGCCTCGACAAACGGATGGCGCTGATCCTCCGGTTGCAAGGCGGGGATGATGATGTTTTTGCCAACCTTGCGTTCACGGGGAATCTGGCCGAGCACATCTTCGTCAAATAATTCTTCCAGTTCGACAAACGAGTTCATCCGGTCGTCCACGCGATCCAGCATGAAGAGAATACCCAGGCTCAATACCAGCCCGAGCAGGCCGGCCATGGTCAGGCCTTTTTTAAATTTGGTTGTGTCCGGAAAACCTTCGCTGGCCGGTTGATAAATGGTGACGCTTTCAGGGCTAATCTCCTTGTTCACGTCCAGCGTTTGCATCGTGGCAAGCAACTGATCGTAGAGCGCCTGCACCCGGTCGGATTTGGCCTTCAAGCGGGCGTAGGCGGAAGCTTTGCGGCTGATCTCCAAATTTTCCTTGCCGCGCTGCCGCGTCTGGGCTTCCAGATTTTGAATCTGCAATGCGAGCGCGCTCTTGCGGGCATCCAATTGCTCCACGCTTTGCGCCCGATAAATATCCAGCACGCGGCCAAGCTTCGCAATTTCTTGATCGAGCGCGACCATCTGCGGATGTTTGGGTTTGAGAAATTCCGCATAGCGATTGCGGTCGGCCTGCAACAATAGAATCTGCTGTTTGACGGTCAGGTATTCCGTGCCGATCATGTTGGGTGCGATCTGGCTATCCAAGTTGACATTATTATTAGCAATGCCATAGGTGCTGGGCGTCTGCGGGGACTGCGCCCGTTCCAGCAGCAGGCTTTGATCCAGCGTCATGGAGTTCAGCAAATCGGATTCGGACTGGGCGTTGGCCAGCGCCTGATAAATGGAAATCAAATAGGTGCCCATCCCGTTCGCCTGCTCGAGCAGCGCCACATCGTTGGTGCTCAAAAACGACTGGATCTCGGCATCGCATTTCTGCATCTCCGGCTCCAGCCGCAACATCTGTTCGGTCATGCCCGCGATGGTTGTATCCGAGGTGCGCGCCGCCATGGACTTTTTCAACTCAATATATTCCTCCATGCACGCCTGCAAGTAAGCCTTGGTGTAATCCGGATTTTCCCCGGAGGCGCGCAGCACGAAAATCGTGGTCTTGGGAATGACGCTGACATCTAGTGTTACCGGCTTGGGCGTCAGACCGGGATTCTGGCTGGTCACGCGGTCACGCGCGCGCTGCACTACTTCCGCGCCTTGCATCAACGCGGACTGGGTGCCCAAAAAGTTACTGAGCTCTTCCGTGTAAAGCGACCCTTGCTGGATGTTCAACTTGATGCTGACAATCATCTGACCCACGGAAATGAAAACGGACGGCGAATAGCGCAGATAAATGGCTTCCGCTCCCAGCGTCAAGCCGATGCACAGGATGAAGACCCACCAACGCTCCAGCAGCAACGTGCGATAGCGATACACGCGTGAAAAAAGTTTCCCCGTCCGCACATGCCGGTCATCCGGGGGCAATACTGATTGGTCGTTCATGTAAAAATTGGCCGGTTAAAAGTTGATTAAACGCGACGGCACGATGATGAGATCGCCCGGTTGGAGCAGAACGTCTTTCTCGGTTTTTCCCTGTTCCAAAATCTGCTGCATATCCAGCTTGAAGGTTTGTTTTTCTCCATTGGCCCCGACCGCGCCGCGCACGACTTGCACCTTGGACTTGTTGGCAAAATCGGCAAAGCCGCCGGCGCGCAAAACGGCTTGGCCGGCCGTGAGATTTTCATTCATCTGCATTTCGATTGGGCCTTGGTTATGCACCTGACCCCAGATATAAACCCGACCTAATATCCGGTTGGCCACATTCAAGGACAGGACGACGGTGGCCTTGTTGTAATAATCTTTTTCAAGGGCGGCCTGCATTTCCTCCGCTAGCTGCTGACAGGTTTTATCCACCGCCATGACGCGACCAATGTAAGGCACGTCGAGCTCGCCCGAATCCGTCACCACGAGCGGCCGGGGGACATCCAGCGCATTCCAAATCCGGTCTTCGAGGATTTGAAAACTGACCGTGTCGCCCGCGCGCAATTTGTAGGTGGCATCCGGCACATAACCGTTGAGCAGGCCGGAAGCGGGCGCGGCGGGGCTGGCGGCGGGTGCCGCCGTGGCAACGGGCGCGCGATTGCCGGGGCCCGGCGCAAACGGCAGCGGCGTGGGAATTTGCGCCGTCGCCAGGGTGGCCGTCAGCCCTAGCAGAAAAATAATCATGAACCTTTGCATAGCGAGCGCGCAGTATTCAAAATCGGTAGTTAAGATTCAAGCTAACAATATCAACCGTGTAATTAAGGCTTGCCTCGCCTGAGGTTTCCCGCACGAATTGGTAGCCGATACTCGCCGAAAGTTTTTGCGTCAGACTGCGGCCGACCGTCAGCCCCAATTGGAGTTGCTGGTAATCCGCACTATTACCTCCTGTCGCATAATTATTGACCCGTGTGCCCTGCCGCCAGGAGACCGGCGTGCTGACGGTGTATTTTTTGAACAGATTCCAGTTGGGATTCAGGTTCACATACGTGTAGTTCTGCGCCTGACCGTAAGCTGATAAATCCGTGCTGCGCCCCGCCGACAAATTGTAATTCATGAACTGGTTTACGCGGTGCGTCAGGGTGAATGAAAAATACAGACCAGAACTGTTCTGCGTCACTTGGTTGGTGCCCGTGTGTTCGGGAATGTAATCGGTAAAACCCGCATCCAGCCGGACGTCAATATAATCACTGACTTTCGCGCTGCCAAATCCTCCAGTGCTCCACTGCACTGCGTTGGGCGTGGGATATGTATTGGTCGAAGTGGTCTGGCTGTAATTGATCAAGGTGCCGCCCGCTTCCAGTCCAATCAGCAATTCCGGCCGCACGCGAATGCCGGTATTGACAAAGATATTTTCCGAAGCCGAATCCGGTTGCGAATTCTGGCCCGAAGCCAAGGACGCGTAGTTGACATGGTCAAATCCGAAGTTGGCCACTACCTGATCCAAATCCCACAGGGCGCTCGTGCCGATGGTGTTTTGGAGATTTATCTGGTTCTGGTTGCCGCCGTTCACGCCCGGGTTTTGATAGGAGTATTGCGTGATGGTGATGCGGTCGTGCAGGTTGATCTTGAAATCACCCACATAGACATCGAAGGAAAGCCCGGAGCCGGGCGTAATGAAAAACTGGCTCAAATCCTGATGTTGTAGATATTGGGAATAGCCTGCGCCCAAAGAAATATCGAGGCTGTTTTTGAGCGTGACCGGCCAGTGAATCTGGGTATCGAGTCTGGGCAGGAGAATAAAATCGCTTTCCCCGTGCGGCTGCGACCGGACGTTGTCATTAAATTCCGTGCCCAGACCGGAGGAAAATCGCCACGCCGTCGGCCCCAGCAAGAGATTATAATAACCAATCGTGCTATTGGCCCGCTGCTGGGATTCCGCCGCCAGATCGCCCGCCTGCGATAGGCGCAAGGCTTCCTGACCGGAAACGTCTTTTGCCGCCACCAGCAAAATCACGCTGGCCACCAGCTTAAATAGATTCCAGCGCACGCGGAACTGAATGCTCAAGCGGCGACTCACAACAACGTAATCACTTTCAATATTTTCCGGCGGGGCAGTTTCGGATTTGGCCGGATAGCCGCCAATGAAAAACTGATTCCCCGCCCGAATCAAGCCATGTTTGTCTATTTCCACAAATACCTTTGCCTCCCTTGATCCTGAACTTGCCGGTAATTAACTAAAAACAGGGCTGGAAACGAACTTCTGGCGGAGACGGGTGGAATCTAAAGCATATTAAAAAAACTACAGCCCATAAGGTAAACTAGCCAGCGAGACGATGGTGGCTACGGAACCTAGACAAAATCACCATGCCGGCAGGCAGCGCCGCCCGCCAGCGGATCAATACCGCCAAGAAAAAAATCCGGTCGATAATCCCAACTGAATCCATGGGTGTTTAACCTGCCAGATTGCGGCGGTTTCCGGCCACTAAAATATTTTTATTTTTTGCTGGCCAAGTTGCAAAAATCCGTTTAGATTTGTTCCAGCTTGAACCAGTAACACTACAAACACACTATGAAAGCACTGAAATCACTAACGTTTTTAACCCTAGTGGCCGCCTTGGGGCTGACCTGCACGGCCAGCGCCAGCGAAAACGCCATGGACGCTTCTTCAATGAGCAAGCTCTCCACCGCCACTGCCGCCGAACTGCCCGCGCAAGCGGCTGAATTGGTGAAACAGGCACCAGCCAAAAATCTCAGCCAAACCACCATCTCCGTGGTCAAGGCAGCGGTCGGTTTGAATCCGGCGGCGGCCCCCGCGATTGTTGGCAGCATTGCCCATAGCTCGCCGGACATGGCGGGCACAGCGGCCGCGACCGCCGTGGCGCTGGTTCCGGATCAAGCCGTGGCGATTGCCAAGGCGGCAGCCGCGGCGGCCCCGACCAAAGTCGGTGCCATCGTTGAGGCCATCTGCAAAGTGCTCCCCCAAGGCTATAAATCAATCGCTTTAGCCGTAGCCGATGTGGTGCCGGGCGCGGATAAAGAGATTTTGAAGGGGATTGCTCTGGCCATCCCTGCGTTGAATGCAGTGATCAATCAGACGCTGGCGAGTGACAATGTTAAAATTGCTTCTCTGAATGTGGTGCTCGCGCAAATCACCCAATCGCAAAATACGGCTGGCACGGTGGCTGCCTCCGCTCCGGCACCCTTGGCGTTGCCGCAAGGCGGTGGTTTTGGTGCCCCGTTTGTGCCCGCCGCCGTTAGCCCTGTTAATGTCAAAGGCGCTGGGTCTGGCACTCAAGTCGGCGGGACACCTCCAAACAACCCTTGAATTGTTGAAACCTTTAAACTCTAACCAAACTAAAATCCTTTAAACGTTATGAAGCTACATTTAAATAAAATTTTCTGTGTCGGCGTGCTCGCGGCGTCTTTTTTGAATACCACATTGGCCAGTCCTCCTTCTACTTACACGCTTTACTCTACCGGTAATCCAGCGATACCCAACGGTAGCGGCTTGCTGATGCAGTATGATGGTCAGCCGGTTGGCACCGCCATCACCATCCCAGGTGAAGCTTGGTTACAACGGATTGAGCTGCAATACAACGCTCCGAACTCATTCCTTGGCGACAACATTGGATTGCAAGTGAGTATTTATGAGAACACAGGGGCCTTTGGCACACCTGCGGCGTCGGCTGTTTGGCAAAATACCTACTATGGAATGCCGGATAATGGAAATTATAGTTTGACTATTGATTCTGACTTATTGAATCCCGCATACGGGTCGGGAGCCGGTCTTTTTGGAACTTATGTTACGGGGACATTTACTATTGCTGCGGCTTTTTACAACGTTAGCACCCCCAATCAGTTGTATGGCATTACCATTCCGTTGGCCAACAACCCCAGCGGTTTTCCCGGTGTAAGCCAGGGTGATTATTGGACTTTTGGCTTGGATCATGCCAGCTGGGTATTGAATGAAGGCCCGAACGGACCACAATCCGCAAATATGCTTTTGGATGTTCAAGCTACGCCGGAACCTTCCACGCTGGCGCTGGCCGCCATTGGTGGCGTGCTGATTCTGGGCGCCAACAAGCTGCGCCGGAAACACGCTTAATCGCCACCAGCTTCTAAACACAATCTCAAACGGCACTTGTTTCAAGTGCCGTTTTTTATTTCAGAGATGCGCTTCTAAAGGTCTCCACCTTTCGGGACACTACGATAATTGCCTTTAGCTTCAGGTTGGCGTCGCGGCAGCGACGCCCTACCGAGTAAACGCCAGAAGGCAGTTGAAGTAGCGGAAGAAAACTGTGATTCCAAACGCCCCCTAGACAAACTAAAACTACCCCTTAAGGTGGTGTGAGGGCGCGGAAGTAACGTTGTGGAAACTGGCTCGCACCGACATTGGTGTAGGAAAATTTGCCATTGCTGAAGACATTGGTATGCACTGCCACCCATTGCGCCAAATTGGTGGACATTTGAATCGAGACTGGATCGGGCACCGTGCCGGTCACCTGCAGGGTAAAATTACTATTGTTCAGCCATTTGAGCGAATTGATGACCAGAACGGGCAACGTCACATTAAGCGTCCAAGTATTGGTTTGCTTCAACACGTTTTTCAGATCCGTGCGCACCATGTCCGTGGCGTCCCAGATTACGGCCTCAACTTTTTTGGTGCCACCCCCCAGTTGCATTGGTGAGATACTTAAGACCGGATTGGTAGCGCCAGCCATGGCCACATTGTTGGTGCGCCACTGGATGTTGAGATTGTGGGTGGCGGGCTGGAGCAGGTTTAAACTGAAGGTGAGATTCGTCGCGGAGGTGACGGTCAGGCTGTTGTTGGTTGGGAAACGCGCGGCAAGCGGGCGCACCTTGCCATAGATGGCCAGCACCAGCGCTTCCTGACAGACGGGGCAGAAATAATCCAAGTCTCTATGGTTCATCCGACAGTCATAAAACGGACGAAACCAACCCGTGGGGTAATAATGTGCACCTTCAAATAATCCGACCGTTTGCAAATATGGATCAAAAGCCGGAGTAGGTATGGGAGTATTGGTAGAAATCCACGCTTTCCATTTTATTTGCGTATAGTTGGTCTGGGTCGTGGTGTTGGGTTCAACATCATTGGTGGAATATCCAGGGTAGGCATCAGTATATTCATCACCTAGCCCTCCTATGGCATGACCAGACTCATGCACCAGAAAATGACTCAAATTACCGAGCGCAGTAATTGCCACTTTGCCGTAAGTATCAGACCCACCTTCAATCACGTCATTAACCAACAAGACCGCAAAATTATTGTTGGTGTTGGGTAAATATTGTTGCAGCAGGGCATCGATCCTTCCCTGTCCATGACTGTTGGTGGAATCAGATGGGTTTGGTGGGATGGTTATGATTCTATCAATGTTGCCGTCATAAGTGCTGTTAAAACAAGTGTTATTAAGATGATAGGTGTAGGAATTTAGGTGCGTTGATCCGGCATTGGCCGAGTTAGTAAAGATGGCAAAGACGTTGAAATAGCTGGCGTATTCCGCGTAAGGTTCGGCGGTGAGGAAAGCATTCGCCGCATTGGTCGCGTCATTCAAGAAGTTTGCCACCTGACCACTGGTGTAACCCTCCGATAGAAACACGAGATTAACGCGATTGGTCGTCGGCCCGTTAGTGACGATGGTGGAGAAAATGGCTGACCGCGCGGAAGTCAAACCCAGCCCGATGAAAGCCAGCAGCAGGAATCGTCGGAAGACACGATGCCAAAAATAGTTCATGGAGCCAACAGGCGATAAAACAGGCTGCCGTTGGTGGTGAACAGCGTGGTCACCCAGAAATTATTCACCAACATCGGCGCGTTGGTAACCATCGTCCAGACCGGCGGCGGGGTCAAGTCGGGGGTTTGCTGCAAGGCGAAACTGCCGCTATTGTTAGTCCACGAAAGGGCGATTTGATTCAGATTGGTCCGGGCCAGTTGAACGGGCGGGACGGGGATAGCCCGAACCCAATTGGAAAATTCCGAGGTGTTGTTGTTGGCATCGGTGGCCGTGGCGGTGACTACCCAACCCGATGTCACCGGTGCCGTTAAAAATGCTGTGAAATCAGCCGAACACGTGCCCCCGAGCGTGATATTGGTTTGTCCCAGATACACCTGTCCTTCGCCGTAGCCGTTGACCAGCCCTGCGACGTAGCCGTTGGTGTCACCGGTCGGGCTGGCAAAAAATTGCAGCGTGTAAGTTTTGCCGGTCTGGCCATTCATGGTGCCCCGCACGCGCGTGAGCGTGCTGCTGTAAACATTGGAGAGGGTCGGGTAATTCTGGCCGGCGTTGGCGGCGGTGGCCGCCATGCCGCTTTCGCAGGAATAGATCGGAGTAACGCCATACGTGCCTAAATCAATGCCCAAGCCGTCATTGCTGAAAATGGAGTTGCCGCTGATTACATTGTTAGAGGCACCATCCCGCACGCGCACGCCACAATAACCAGACCCGCTGAAAGTCCGGGCAAAGGCGAACACATTGCCAGCTCCTGCCGTCGTGCCACCCACAATGTTATTGGCTGAGCCACCATACAAGTCCAGGCCATGCTCCAGATTCCCCAAGGCGCTTATGCCATCCGCCTTGGTGCCGATTATGTTTCCCTGAACCACGCCCCGCGAAGCATTGGTAAAATAAATGGCGTCATGATTATTGGCGGAAATAAGATTGCCGGCCCCGGCGGTCGTGCCGCCAACTTGCGTGCCGCTGACATTTTCAACAGCAATTCCCACGGAAGCATTTCCGCGTCCAATCATGCCAGTGATGTCCGTCCCGATGTAGTTGCCTTGAATAATATTATTCGTAGCCCCCGCGTTAAGGATTGTGATACCAAAACCACCGCCACCGGAAATGAGGCTGGCGGAAAGCACATTGCGCGCCCCGGCGCCCGAACCGCCAATTTGATTGTTGGCCGACCCGTTAATACCGATGGCCGCCTGCCCGTTGCCTAGGCTATTCGCGCCGGCAGCATCCAAGCCGATAAGATTGCCTTGAATCACATTGCTAGTCACATTGCCGTTGGCCCCCTGAATATAAATGCCCGGCTGGCCGTTGCCGGAAATGACATTGCCGGCCCCAATGCCACCAATGAAATTGGCTGAAGCCGCCACGCGCACGCCGATTTTCTGATTGCCGACGGCTTTGGAGCCGCTCACATCGGTGCCGATATAATTTCCCTGCACCGTGTTGCCGCTGTCAGTCACTTGGTATATTTCAATGCCATTAAAGGTGTTGCCGGAAATGATATTTCGCGCACTCGAGACTGTGCCGCCAATGGTATTCGATTTGCCGCCGTTGATAGAGATGCCATTAAAGCCATTGGGCACGGCGTTCGTGCCGGCAGCGGATAATCCGATAAGATTGCCGACGACCAAATTTCCCGTCAGTCCATTGGTCAGATAAATTCCATCCTGCAGATTGCCGGAAATCACATTGCCCTCACCCGCATTGAGTCCGCCAATCTGATTGCTGCCCGCGCCGGTAATCCCCACGCCCGCGTAATGATTGCCCCGGGCATTTCGGCCATTGACGTCCGTGCCGATAAAGTTACCAAGGGCTTGGTTGCGAATCGCCGTGCTGCCACTGATGGAAATTCCCACCTTGCCATTACCAGAAATCACATTGCTGGAAATTAAATTCCCCGGCTCCCCGCTGATCGTAATCCCGTCGCCCGTCACATTGCCGACGGCGTTGCTGCCCGAGCGGTCGGTGCCGATATAGTTGCCTTGAATCACATTGCCCGTGGCGGCGGTGCCCGTAAGCAAGACCCCGCTCGCACCGTTGCCCGAAATAACATTGCGCGCCGCCGCCACCGAGCCGCCGATGAGATTGCTGCTGCTGCTAAAAATAACGATGCCGTTGTTCAGATTGCTAAGTGCCAGACTGCCCGTGACGTTGACGCCAATATAATTCCCCTGCACCACATTGTTTTTAGTGTTTAGCAGGTAAATACCTTGGTCATTGTTACCCGCAATCAAGTTACCATTGCCGCTGTTGGTGCCGCCAATGAGGTTGCCCGCTCCGCTGCTCACCAGAATGCCGTGGCTATTGGCGCCATTGCCGCGCGCCAGCGTGCCGGTCACATCGGTGCCAATAAAATTCCCCTGGATGTTGTTGGAAGCGGTGTCCAACTCGATCAAGTAGCTTGGAAAACGGTTGATCGCCATCCCGCGCAGCGTGGAAAATCCACCCGCAGAGAAACGCAGGCCGATGGTGCCGCTGCCGGTGTTCGTTCCGCTCAATTCAATCACCGGCGTGCCGATCCAACCGGGTTGGGTGGTTGCATCAATCGTCACTGGCGCGGTGATCGCTGGCAGTGCGTTTGCGGGTTTGATGCTGAAGGGCGGGGTGCCGCTGATTTGAAAAACAATCGTGTTGGGGCCGGGATTGGTGTTGGCCGTCAAGATAGCTTGCCGGAAGGAACCCGGACCGCTGTCCGCAATATTCGTCACGGTGAAGGTATCCGCCCAACCGGTCAGCACGCAGCCGCCGGTCAGGCTGGCCAGCAGCCAGCGTCTTACCCAGACGCAATTTATCGGCAATTTTATCATACCGGTTTGGGCATCCTCTGATTTTACCGCTATCCGTCTCCACAGGATAAGGATTAGGGCTTCCGTATTATACCATTAATCTTTCACTTGTCTGGTTCTTTCTGGCGACTCCACGCCGCTGATTTAGGCGGCTCGAAAAGCCATGGCGCGCGCATCGCCCGCCTTGACGACCAATTTAAGCGGCACTTCGATGGTGGTCTGCTGTCCCAGAAATTCCATCAGCACCGCCACTCGCTGCTGTGCGGGCATGGCGCGCGCCACCACGGCCAGCAATCCGCGCATGGCCCCCTCCGCAATCTGCACGGCATCACCCGGGCAAAGTTCGTTGCTAATCAAATGCATTTCCTCCGCCCCGCACGCCGCCTGCAACTCGGCGATCACTCCCGCCGCAATCTGCGGCCAGCGTTCGCCAAAATGCACCACGCCGCTGACGCCGCGGGCCGATTGCACCTGCCGCAGGGAATTTTCCCAATCAAAGCGGGCGAAGAGATAATTGGGAAACAACGCTTCGGTCACCCAAACCAGCCCCTGCCGCGTCGGGCGCTGGAATCGGATGCGCGGCAAAAACACTTCGACCTCCGCCATTTTTTTCAAGTGCGCCGCGGCGATGTGCTCGTGCTTGGGCTGCGCCCGGAGACAGAACCAGCCAGCCGCCATTGGCATCCATGATGGGTCTCCTCCAGCGCTGATTCCGCTGACCGCGGAATGGATGTTTTGCTGGTCGAATTTCACACAAGGTCTGGTTGCAAATTTCTGTTCAAGCTGATAACGGAGCCGCCACCAGCAATCAAGTCTATTTATCTATTTAGTTCCGTCTCCTGGAACTGCCATTAAATCGCCTGCACCCTATCTCCGGGCGGATAAATGAATGCAGCGGAGGCTTGCAGTCAGGCCGCGCGCTCTGTTAGGAATAACCGGAGCAGTTGCGGATCGCACCCGGGCCGACCGAGGTTGCGCGCGTGGTGGAATTGGCAGACACGCCAGACTTAGGATCTGGTTCCGTAAGGATTGGAGGTTCAAGTCCTCTCGCGCGCACCACTCCGTCGGGTTGACAGGTGATAAGTCGGCGTGGTAACGGCTTCCGGTGGTGTTTCTACTTTCCGAATTTCTGCTTTTGCTTTCACCCGTTGCTCTGCCATGCTCTCTGCCATGGCGAACGGTTATAATAGTTTTGAGGCGGACAAGCGTCGGTTCCGGATCCGGTTGGTGGTAATTCTCATCGCCCTGTCACTGCTGGCGGTGGCGGGCTGGTTTAGTCGCTCTCTGTATCATCACTTCAAGGAAAAAAGAAATGCGGCGCAGGCGCAGGCTTTTCTGGCCGCCGGCGATTATCGCAGCGCCATGTTGAGCGCCCGCTCTGCGCTGCTGCTCAATCCCGCCAACGTCCCCGCCTGCCGCGTCATGGCCGCCATTTCTGACCTTGCCCATTCGCCCGCTGTGCTGGACTGGCAACGGGAAATCGTCCGGCTCGACCCCACCGTCGAAAATAAATTGCAGTTGGCTGCGGCCGCCCTGCGCTATCAACCACCGCCGTTCCCCATCACCGCCCAGATTCTTGCGGAGCTCGCGCCCGCCGCCACCAACCGCGCAACGTATCAGGTCGTCGCTGCGAGTCTCGCCTTGAGCCAGCATCAACCGGCAGCGGCGGAAAACCATTTTGCCATCGCCGCCCAACTGGAACCGGCCAACCGGCAGTTTGAACTGAACCTTGCCATCATCCGGCTCGGCGGCACCAACGCGGCCAAGGCCGCCACCGCCCGGCGGCAGTTGGAACAATTTTGCACCGACACCAATTTCGGACCCGCCGCTTTGCGCGCGCTGGTGGTGGATCGGCTGGCGCAGTCCGATCTGGCGGCCGCCCGGGATTTTTCCAACCGGCTGCTCGCCAGCCCGCAAGCCGGATTGGCCGACCACTTGCAGCAATTGGAAATTTTGCAGCAGTTGAAAAGCCCCGTCTTTCCGGCCCGCCTCCAAGCCGTGCAGCAGCTCGCCGGCACCAATGCGCCCGCCGTCGCCGCCGTCGCCGCGTGGATGCAGGCCAATCATTTGCTGACGGAAAGCATCGCGTGGCTGACCCATTTGCCGGCCGCAGTCCAGACCACCGCGCCCGTGCGCCTCGCCGTGGCCGATGGTTATCTGCAAGGCAGCGACTGGCCGAAGCTGCGCGATTTTGTCTCCGTCGGCAACTGGGGTGATTTGGATTTTCTCCGGCTGGCGCTCGTCTCTCGCGCCTGGGCGGAACTCGATATCAAGCCCGTGGCCGATAGCAACTGGGGCGCCGCCGTCACCGCCGCCGGTAATCGTTTCAGCGCCCTAACCACGCTGCTCGGTTTGGCGGAGCAATGGCAGTTGCCCGCGCAAAAAGAAGCGTTGCTCGAGCGAATCGTGGAAAAATTTCCGCAGGAACATTGGGCCCAACAAGCCCTCGAACAATCCTATTTTACCGCCGGCAAAACGCTGGAACTCTATCAGCTTTACGCCCGCTTATTCGCGCTGTTCCCCCGGGAAAATGGGGTGAAAAATAATCTCATCGCCACCAGCCTGCTGTTGAAAACGAACCTCGCGCAAACCAGTCAGTGGGCGGCGGAAGTGTATGCGCAAACCACCAATGAACCGGTGATTACCTCCACCTACGCCTACGCGCTGCACCTGCAAGGACGCGATGCAGATGGCCTCGCCGCGCTGCAAAAACTGACGCCCGCGCAGCTCAATAATCCCTCCATCGCCCTGTATTACGGCCTGCTGCTGGCCGCCACTGGCAAAAATGCCGAGGCCGCGCCCTACTTCCAGATCGCCCGCACCCAAGGGCAATTGTTGCCCGAAGAACAGCAACTGCTCAACACCGCGCTAGTTCCGTAGCTTTCCATTTGGGCGGAGGAGCACCTCCGCCCTACCAATAATTTAATCCGGTAGGGCAGAGCTGCCGCTCTGCCCCTTCTTCATTCTGCCTTTCCCAAGTCCGGCGTCTGGGCGGTTAAACCGATTTCAACTTTCAACTGTTAACTTTTGTTGGCAAACATCCCCTCAGTCCGCCCTTCACCTCTCCTATTTTGTCATTCACTAGCATTAGGTTGTTATATAAATGTTGACATCTGCGGTGGTTAATGAATAATAATTATGAAGATTAGTTCATAAGGACGTATTCACCCATCGGTTTTAAAGTTAGCAAACCAACCGCTAGCAAAGTTATTGGCCGGACGGTATCTGTCTGGATTAAACCCCACAGAAAACCGCCGTCAAACATCAATAAACACTTGCAGAATAAGGGCAATACACGTTTCTCAGCCACTGATTTTCAATCCGCCAAAATCCACCTCAATGGGGTGCAAAAAGTCATTTATGGCAACCGGTGGCAACCGACGTGAGCCTTTGCAAAATGCCCTGATACGGACCGGCAGCGGCAAACCTCGTCATGGCCTATATGGAAAAACCTAATGGCAGTCTCATCATCACCTTTTTAGGCCGGTCAAATCTGAACTTACTTGAATTTTCTTGCTCTCGGATATAACCGCCGCAGAAAACTTTTCCGAAACCTCCAAATTAGCCGAGGTCTGCAACGCGATTACCTTGTTCGTGACGCTATTGACGACCAGTTCCATCGGCCCCGGTTGATTGAAAACGCAGCCAAGGATATTTATTTTGGTTGCCAAATAATCGGGCATCGCTTTATTGCCGTGAAAGTAAATACGGTTATTGCGGAAACTGGAATTGACAATGCGGACCACATCCACCGGGGTGCCAATGGATAAAAAATCCCGCTTCTGGTCGTGCAACACGCGGATGTTTTCAAAGGACAACTGCTCCTGCATGGGAATCTGCGCGCCGGGATAATAGGACCGGCTGAATTTGTCGTTGTCAAAATGAATTGAAAAGGCGGTGCGCGGCTTTTCCAGAAAAATATCGCGAAAGGTCACGTTCCGCACGCCGGCCGTGTAAGTGACATTGGTTTGCACCACGCCCCAAGTGATACCATCGAGCACGGCACTCCCATTAAGGTGGGTAGGTTGCGTAACCGATGTGTAAATTTTTCCATCAGGCTGGGTTTGAACCCGGTAGAGCCGCCCGTCCGAAACCACCGTGTCGGATTGCTGCACTTCCATGCCAGCGTGCCAATCAATCCAAGCCCCGGCCAGAATCCGGCAGAAATAGCCAACGTTTTTGTATTCCGCCAGATCGTGGCAGTTTTCTACCAACCCATCCTCAATCCAGCCGAGTTCGGGGTTGCCGACCGCATAGTCGTGGCCATTGAGCGCAACCGCGTCATCGCCGGTCCCGAAGGAACCATCGCGTATGGTGAAGCGCTTGCCTCGGCCCAGATGCACGCCGTCCTTCTGTCCTTTGATGATGACGTCTTGAATAAGCAGGTCCTCGAAAGTGCAAACTTGAATCCCATATTGAACTTTACCGAGATCAAGGCAGCGAAAGTGTTCAATGCGCAAATCCTTGACGTAAAAAAAGGCAAGCTGACCGTGCAAGCCATAAACATCCTTGAACGTGCGCACATCCACCCCGTTGACGATGATTTGCAGGCCGGCAACGGTGATATGTTCGTCGAAAGTTCGTGTCAACGCGCCCTGGTTGAGCAGGACGTGTGAAAACGGGCCCTGCTCGGCGACTTTTTTCAGGAAAACTCCGTTTCCAAAAATCAAGGAAGTCTGGCTGCCCAGATAGACGGTGCCGGCGACGAGATAAATTCCCGGCTGACTGACCACGATGGTCCCTCGCTGGTCCACCGCACGCTGGAGAGCCTTGGTGTTTTCCACACCAGTCGCGGCGGGTGAAAAACCGAAATTGGCGGCGTCTATGAAATTGTTGTGGGCCACTACAGCTGCCGCTGCCGGTGGAAGTTTAATTTCTGTGGCATAAAGTGCCGGCAGGTGTGCCAATAACAAGACGATGAGTATGCTCTGTTTCATATAATCCGCTTTTAGTTGCGCCTGGGCCGAACCTTTATGGCCAAACTCCGATTGGAAACCACAGATGGCTCAGTTCGGAAATCATTCATGCTGCAGTGGTGCCCTCAAGTTTAACTCGCGCAAAATTGAATCGGTCGTGATTATTGCATACAATTCGTAAGCAGGCGCATTCCAATGAAAGCCATCGCCCTTGGCCAGCGCGAGGTGGTTGGTCGCGACTGCATAGAAATCATTTACCGGCACTTGCATCTCTGCCATCACTTTGGCAGCCGTTTGGTTTTGCTCCACGATGATGGGATTCAGTTCCGGGTCTAATCTGGATGGCTGCCCTTTGAGCATAATGGGAGTCGTGTTGGCCCAGATAATCTTAGCCTTCGGGCATTGCTGTCGAATGACATCAATCAAGGCTCGACTCAACGGTTCATATTGACCGGGCGGAATACGACCGGGTTGCCAACCGTGCAAACCTGCGTTGATATGCACGATGGCATAGGATCCATTCGTCAGCACTTCTGCCAAACGGTTGTTGAACATTTGCGAGTGATAATAAGGATTTACCCACGCATCCACATTGGCTTTGCCTTGAAGTGATTTGGCGACACGGTTCAAGTATCCGTTGAGAATCGAATCTCCCACCAGCAAAACCCGGGGTAATGAAGCATCGGTGATATCCGCCCTTTCCAAACGCCAGATTTTCCCATTAGCCTGCACGCGCGGATCTTTTTCCAATGGACTATTCGTGATGGCAGCAAGTATTTGGCCGTTCGCCGTCTTGATGTGTCCTTGAGCCGTTTGGGCTTGCGCCGATGTCGTAACCGCTAGGGCTAGAAACCAAGCTCGTATTAGATGTTTGATGAATATGTTCACGCGTGTTTGCCCTGCTTATTTGGAGGATATTTCATAACGGCCTATTGCTATTCACGGTGCCCGCAAACGGAAAAACATTGCCGGGTTCGTTGATTGTATTTGCACCGACCATTGATTTGTAAGCTGGGAACCAGCCACATCCACCCAGTTGGCGCCCAAGCCTTGCGTGAGGGAGTTGGTTTGGCATTGTAGCACCCAACCGGTGTAATTGGCCGGCCATTGTAACTGCAAACTGGTTGGGCTGTTGGTCCAGGTCAAAGTTGTTGGCGTGGTCGGCAGGGTGTTGGTGCTGATAAACAAGTTGTTGCCCCAGCTGCCGGCAAAGCGCAATTCATCAAATACCACGCCGCGCCCGACCGTGCCGCCCGAACTGCCGCGCAGCATGGTCAGGTAGGAATAGTTGACACTGCCGGGATTGTTGATGCTCAAGGTGGTCGTGGGCGGATTATTGGCCTCGGTCGCCAGGTCAGCCGGATCCATCCAGTAGCTGACTGTGTCCGTTGCGCCAAATTGAAATTTGATTGCGAACAAATGCGTGTTCGTGTCGGTGGCAACCACGGTCGCCGAACTGGTGCCATTGGCGCTGAAAACATAATTCGTTCCATTTGCCAGAATTTGAACTTCGGCGTTTGAATTGGTGGTGCTTGAAAAACCAAGCGATCCCTGATTGGTGGGACTGTCAAGCTTCATCAGAAAACTGAAATAAAGCGTCGTTCCATCCCGGCCGATTTGTCCGGTGCCGTCGTTATAATTGGCAAAGGTGTTGGTGACATCAAGCTGGCGAGCCGAACCGCCGACGGTGGATTGGCGAAAAGCCGAATTCCCGGTGTTGCCAACGCCGGGATAAACAAGCGAGTTGGTGGGCGTAGTCCCTAACTCATATTGCGCGCTGGTCAGCCCAATCCAACTGCCGACAAATCCAGTCACCGCCGGATTCTGACCCGCAATGAATTTATAGCGACCAGAAGTGTCGGTCCCCGGATTGGCGACATATTGGCCATTCGCGTTATTGGTGCCGGCAACAAAGCCTTCATAAACCATCGCGTGAGCAGGGTTTTTCAGTGTCACCGTAAACAAATTGCTGGCAGCCAGGGTGGGAAAGGCCGGGTCTTGGGCGACGGTGATAAACAAGTTGGTGCCGGGAATCTGGCCCAAATCAGGCTGCCAATGAATTACACCATTGGTGTCAATGGTTGCACCCGCAGGAGCATTGATTAGGGAGTAGGCCACGCTTGCCCCTGGAGCGGAATATCGAGCGGCGTTGGTGACGGTGATGAGCGGGTTGCCTTGAAGGGTTAGATCCGGCTGAATCAAGAGCAACGGTGACGGGCTTTGCTTCAGAGCACAAAGATCCATATAAACGTATTGGCCGTTTTGACTGGTTTTCTTCACTTGCAACGTGGTCGTGGTGTTAGCGACCCCGTTCGTAAACCAAATATCCAAAGGTTGCCAGTTGGTGGCGCTGCCGGAAACTGAAAGCACCCCGCTCCCAAAGCCGCTAACATTGAATTGAGCGGTCTCGCCCTCGTCAGCCTTGGCCCAAGCAGTTGCCACATAGCGCATGCCGGGAATAAGGTTGGCGATGGTTTGTTGAGCCGAATCCACGGACGGCCCAAAACGCGCGCTGTTGTATCCGTTAAATACTTTGTCGCCGGCGCTGGAATTTTGGTTGGTAATGAACAACGTCTGGGCATCCCCCAAAGTCCATCCGGGGATTCCTGAAGAATAAGCCGTCTCAAACGAACCATTACCGACAAGGTTGCGGTGAGTGTATATGGTTACATCCGGCAGAATGAGCAAATTCGTCGGCGGTGGATTGGAAAAATCATGCCCCACCTTGGGAAACGAAGTCCCATACTCAATGGCCCCAATATCTGGGAACAGTCCCTGGTAGTTTGTGGTCACACCGGCGATAAATACTCCCTTGTCCCGCGCCGGCGACCCGGCGGTCAGATTAAAGTCGTTGGCATTGGCATTGACATAAGCTGGATCAATGACGGTCGGATCCAAGTTGCCGGAGCTATAGGGATTGCGCTCCAATTGCGGGGGCGAGTTGCTAGTAATGTTGTTACAAGTCACTATGTTGTTCGCCAATTCCGGCCAATCCACGCGGTCGGTGGGCGCGTTCTTGGTGCTGGAGACATCCTGATACTGGATGGCATATCGGGAACTATTGACGAGAGTATTGTTGTATATCAAATCATGATATCCCGTATTGAACTTCAGCCCGTTCATTTTGTTATTGTAAATTATGTTCCGAACGATGATGAAGTCCGAGGTGCCGCTGTCAAAATACATCGCGTGGCTTTGGTTGGTGCTGCCGCTAAGATTGTCGTGAAACACGTTAAACTGGATGACCGTATTTTTACCGTCGATATAATTGTTATACATGAGCCCGCAGTCGCGTAAATACCAGGCCCCATTATAAACGACATTGTATTGAAAAACCCCGGCCTGCATATCCAACCGTATCAGGTTTCCCCCTGTATCTCGGATGGTATTGTGGCTGACAATATTGGACGAGCCCATGACTTTTAGGGCGCGTGATGCCCTGACCGAGCAGCCATCGTGCAAAAAGTTGTTAAACACCTTGCAGCTACCGGACAACTCGACGTTTAGCAGCGCGGCTGACGAGTAGGCAATCTCGCAACCGCTCACCTCGCAGTTGTTTCCCCGCAGATAAATCCCCTCGCCATTGCCACTGGTCGAACAGTTGTTGAGGATATACTGGCAATTCAGCCCGCGCAGGATGATGCCATTGGATAGCTTGGCACTGATGCGGCAACCTTTGAGTTGCAATCCCCCGATGGTGATATTGCCTAGCCCGTCAAGCCCGAAGCCCAGATCGCGGGCTTTAAGCTCGACGGTGAGTGCGTTCGGGTTGGCATTGCTCGGCGCCCAGAGATAAACAACCTGATTGGATGCGTCATACCACCATTCGTTGTTGGTGTTAAGCATTGACTTGCAACCGAAGAGATAAAATGGGCTATAAGAAAACGGCACCCAACCAGTGCCGGTGTCAACTGAATCATAGCCGACGATTTTGGTGACCGGGTCATAGGATCGGACGGTCATTACATAACTCTGATATTGCCAGCCGGGTGCAATCCATATTTTGGCTCCATTCAGATCAGCGCTGTTGGTAAATGGAAAGTTATTATCTGTGAAATAATTGGTTAATCCGTTTGCGCTCTTGGTTCCGCTGCTGGCAGGATGATCCGTTGTGAAGTAAGTATATGTGCCTGTGTTATTTGGCCAGCGAGCTTCCGAGACCATTGCGCCGCTCGCGAAAACCTGATTGCTGCCGCCCAAACCCATGAAGTTGGTGCACCGATAAATGCTGCCAGAGTCCAACGTCCAGATGTTCGTCACCACATCCAAACCAGACACGACCACGGTTTCGTTGTTGTAATTGGTGAAGGTGATTTGGCTAGAAGAATTTCCGGAATTAACCGGCGTCACCGTTTCCCGATAAATGCCGGCCCGGATGTAACAGGTGTCGCCCGCCACCATTACCGAGGCGGCTTGCTGGATGGTCTGGAAAGGCGTTGTCAGTGAGCCGTTGGCTGAATCATTTCCGTTAGTGGCTACATAATACGAAGCCGACTGCGCTGGAATTAAACCGCTGGCAAGGATGGCAAATGCAAGCCACGTTTTGGCGGCCATGCCAATGGTGGCCGGGTGCGTCTTCATGTTGAAATTCATTTTGTAGGTTTACTTCTGGATGACGGGGTTAGTGTCTGCGATTTCAAGACAAACGACCGAAACTGCTTTGTCTGGAGGATCCTTGAGCAAAGTCAAAACCAGGCTCGCTCCGACTTGGCGCACTTTCAATTCTTGGTTGCGATTAGCCAGCAGAAACGCGCGCGCAACGCGGCTGCCTAGTTCCGGCAATGCCAGTTCTGCGTTCGTCGGCCAGTTGAAAACATGCAGATACAATTTCCCCGGCTTGGCCGTGCAGCACCACCCGGCTTGCGCGCCGATCGGACTCGCCTGTGTCCCATAAATCGCCTCGCCGTTCACCTGCATCCATTGGCCAATGTTCTTCAGCGCCGCCACGCTTTCTGGCGGCACGCTGCCGTCACCTTTGGGGCCGATGTTCAATAGAAAATTGCCACCTTTGCTCGCGATCTCGCAGAGCTTGCGGATGAGCGTCTCGCTGGATTTCCACGCGTGGTCGTGTTCGCTGTAGCCCCACGTTGTGTTCATGGTCATGCAACTTTCCCAGTCCAGCCCCGGCAGGCCGGTTGCGGGAACGCGCTGCTCGGGCGTGATGAAATCGCCGTAACGCGGGTCGAGTTGGGGTAGGAAATTTCCCGCGCCCATGCCCGCCCAGCCCGCTTCTTTCACGCGGAACAACCGGTTGTTCATGATGATGCCCGGCTGTTTCGCTCGCACCTCCTTCATCAAATCAAACGCGCGCCACGCTTCGTCGCCCTGAAAATCCACCGCGCTGAAATCCCACCACACAATGTCCACCGGGCCGTAGTTCGACATCAGTTCGCCAACTTGATTGTGCAGGTATTGAATATATTTGGCGTGGTCACGCTCGCCATTCGGATACGGCTGGTTGCGCTGCGGATACGGAAGCTGTTGGGAATTCCCATAGGCGTATTGATCATGATGCCAGTCAACCAGCGAATGATAAAATCCGACCCGCAACCCTTCCGCGTGCAAGGCTTCGACAATTTCCTTGACCAGATCCCGGTTGAGTTTTGCGCTAGCGTTGAAGTCGCCGAACTGCGAAGCATACAGACCAAAACCGTCGTGGTGCTTCGTGGTGAAGACGACATACTTCATGCCCGCCGCCTTGGCCAGCGCCGCCCATTCGCGGGCGAAGCCGGGATTGGGTTGAAACAACGGCAGCGAGTGCCGGGCATAAGTAGCGGAGTCCACGCCGACCTTCTGCTGAATCCATTCCATGCCGCCGTTCGTCGCGACAGTCTTGCCGTCCCAAGTGCCGGCCAACCCCGAATATAGTCCCCAATGGACGAACATCCCAAAACGCGCCTCGCGCCACCATGCCATGCGGGCATCGTGCTGCGGTGCGGACTCGGCCACAGCAAGCTGATTGGTCTGCGCACCGGCGGCCGATGAAAAAATCGTCAGCTCAAGCAGCGCGACAAAAAGAAATAGTTTTGCTCTCATGGCAGTTTTTCGGTGGTTTTCGCTTCTGCTTCAATGCGGTGCTTGAGTGCTTGCAAGGCTTTAATCTGCCATTGCTCCAATTTGCCGTCGCGATTCGGGCCGACGTCGAGCAGCAGATTCCCGCCAGCTCGGATGACTGTATCGTGGTAAAGTTCATAAAGCTTGTCCGTCGAACGCGCTTTATCACCTGCGGTCCAGAACCAGTCGTTCCCAACTACATCACAGTGTTCATAACCGAGATAATAGTTTGTGCCCTGCCAAGTCTGCACCGGATTGAACACTCCCTGGATCACGTCGCGTTCACTGTTCAGGACATCGGTCGGCCACGATTCGCCGCCGGTGTTTTCCACTGTGAAGGAACCGTTGTTATTCTTGTGCTTTTTAAGCAAACCACAATTGAACAGCACAACACAGCCGGGATTTTCGCGGCGTAACATACCATAAAGCGCGGTCCGTTGTTCCTGACTTGCGGCGCGAGGAATGTCGATCCAATAGTATCGCACCGTGGGATAATTCCGCGCCAACTCGGTCAACTGATCCTTGGCGAGCTGGAAAAAATCGTCCGGCAATTTAAAATGTTGCCACTGCTCCGACGGTTTCACCGAATTGTTGCGCGAGTCGAACAGGCAATAATACAACCCCGGCACGATGCTATATTTCTTGCAGGCATTTACGAAGGCACGCACGACGTCATTTGTGTTACCGCTGGTCGCCACATCGTAATCGTATTCCTGCCCGCGAAATCGCACTTTGCTGTCCCAAAGGCAATGCCCCGAGACATGTTTGGCCGTGAGCACGGCATATTTCATTCCGGCTTCTTTTGCGACGCGAATCCATTGGTCCGGATCGGGCTTTATTGGCGCATAGGTCGTGGACGGCTGGTTGCCGGCATCAATTTCTTTGCCAGTAAAGGTGCTCATGCCGAAGTGCAGAAACATTCCGTATTTCAGATCACGCCACCACACCATGCGAGCGTCCATCGGCGCTTTCGTTTCCCTCGCCGTGATCATCGGAAGAAGTGCGAGAATTTCTTTTGCCACTTGGTGTCCTAACGCCTCGTAACCTTCATCCTTGAAGTGAACATTGTGCGGCAGTTGCCATTCCGCCAGCCTGGGCTGCACCAATGAATAGAGATCGTCTTCCGGGATGGCGTGGCGTTGCATGATATCATCGGCGATGCGGTTGACCTGCTCGCACTGTTCCGGGGAGAATTTTTCGTTGTTTTCCCCGCTGGCGGGCGGCGTGGTGCGCGCCCAAATCAGTTTTGCTCCGCCCGTTTGCAGTTTTGCCACAATCTGCTCCAGGTTGGCGGCATAAACGGATGCCGGGGTGGTGCGATCGTGGATGCCAAAATTAAAATGGATCACCTCCCATTGGCCGTCGCCGAGCCAGATTGAGAGGTCTTTCAAGCCCTTGGCCGTCGGCCCGCAATTGGCCGGAGCGCGGTGGACATTAGCCTTGCCGGCCAAGTCGTGCCGGACGGTCAGCTTGTAGCCGCGCGAGATGGAATCGCCGACCAGTAGCACGCGCGGCAACTTGGGATCGTCATTCACATAGTCCCAGGCGGTTTCCTTGCCGGCGAGTTTGTCTTTTTTGTAAAGCGGCAGATAAAAATCGCCAAGATTTTGTTCCAGCACATTTTCCCAGGCCAATGCCTCCGGCGACATCGCCGACTTGCGCCGGGCGTCTGCGGCAACATCGTAAGTAACTTTCGATTTTTTACCCGCCAGCTCGGCGGCAGTGGACGGCTCTTGGCCTTGCTGACCATGCGCCGAAGATAAGCAAGCCAAAACAAGAACGACTATCCGCAATAGCTTGTTGATGTTTTCCATAAATTGCATTCAGTGGTCAGTCAGACGGATGTGCTGATTCATTTCGGATGACCGATGCGATAGCGTCAATGACCAGACCTTTTCACCCACCTGAGCCAACTTGGCTTCGCAGTTCGTCGCCCGGTCGAGCTTCAGCGGCCGGTCGCTGACGAAAGTCAGATGCCCCGACCTCGCACCCGCTGGCGCAATGAGTTCAACCTCCAAACCGTGATCGCGGTAATTCAGAGACTGAATCTCGGCGGCACCCATTGTGAGATGCAGGTCCGAACCGGCCAATGTCGGCTCGCCGGGCTTGCCCAGCGGAGTTAGACGCAGGAGCTGACCTTCAAACTGATTGCAGAGCTTCGTGTAATCCGGGCCGATAACCCCGAGGTATTTGTCGTTCCAAAAATCGTAAGCATGGAAGCGTTGCCCCAGATGCGCGGTGGGCACATTCCCCATGCCCAGCCGCCGCGGGCTGCGATCGAACTCGTCGCCGTGCCAGAGATAAACGTCCACAAAACTTCCCCACGGCCGGCTCACCTCCATCCCAAATTGCTCGCCCAAAACATCGGAACCTCCCGCAAACGGATAGGCTTTCTCTTTTGCGGGCGGATGCACCATGCCCAGCCAGCGCAGCTTCTCGGGCGTCCATTCTTTGCTCCAGAGTCTTCCTCCAAAGTAAGCGGCTCCGCCGTAAAGGCCGACGAAAGTTTGGAAGCTGCGCATCTGCGGCTCGGCGACCGGACCAGTGGCACCGACATAGGTAACGTCCGGGTCGCCGCTGAACAAGAGGCCGTTTTCATTCGCCGTGCTGACCATGCGTTTGATGCCATTGAGCAGGCAGAGATCGTTGGTTCCATGTCCGTCGAAGCCTTTTCCAGCAATGGTATCAGGACCGATCCTTTTGGCATCGGCATAGCCGGTCGCCGCGCGCTGCGGTTGGCCCGCGCTGCAAATCAACAGATAAGCGTCATCGCCAATCGCCTCCCGATAAAGCCGGAACAGCTCGCGCTGCACCTGAAAACGGGTCAGCTTGTTATTGTAACGATTCCGGCTGTCCGCGACGATCGTAAAATCCAGCTTGAAAAAGTTGCATCCGTTCTTGCGGACTTCCGTCAGCCATTTGCGGATATACGCCTGCACTTCAGGATTGGTCGGATCTAGTGCGTTTTTGCCCGGCTTGCCGTCGGCATAACCCTCATACCACGATTCAGGAAAGACCCGCACGACTTCGCCGGAGAATGAAAACTCCTTCGCTTGCCCGTCCACGATGCGCCTCGAATTCGGGGTGATCGGACACATCCAAATACCGGCCATCATTCCGGCCGTCTTGATCTTGTCGGTCCAGAGCTTGATGCCGCCGGGAAACTTGTCGTTTGCTTCCCACTGGTGGCGACCGACCTGCCAGCCTTCGTCAATCAACAACATGTTGAAGGGCGCATCACTGCAGTTCTTCTGCACAAAGTCAACCATGCTGAGAATGTCGTTTCCGGTGACATTGCCGGCAACCGCATACCAACTGCACCAGCCAAACAACGATTCGCGCTGGGTGCGCACGCCAAAATTGGCCGCCACCCATCGATCACGTTCCTGCGCGGCCTGGCGCCAAGGCTCGAATGACAGGTAAACCTCTTCCGAACTCCGGGTTTCACCCGGCGCGACAACAATGTCCGACATGTCGCTGACCACACTGACCTGCGCCTTGCCGTCTTGATCCACTTGGATGGTGCATGGCAGGTCGGCTTCTCCGCGCACCGGAGCGATTAGCACCCCGGTTTGTCCACCGTCAGAATAGACCGTCAGGTCATCTTGAAACGTCGTCCGGCTTCCCAGTTTTTGCTGGATCGTGCCCGAGGCATGATAACCCGGCGTCAGGGCCGATACCATCCAGTTTGAAGCGGCGCCTTGATAATCCAGTCGGCCATCGAGCATCACAAATTCGCGCAGTCGCACCGAATTACACGAATTATTGACCAGCTCGCAGCGCAAGGTTTCAGTTTGCCGCCCGATCAGCTTGGTTCGGTAAACGGCCAGCTCAAACCCGTCAGGATGAACATAGATGGATTTCTCTACGGTCGCTTTGCCAACTGGCGTGGTATGCTCCTCGGACTTGACCGCTGGTGTTAGCGCAGGTTTCCAAGTCCAAGCTTGCTTACTGTCCCCAAGCAGGAGGGTCACGTGGATTTGCGCATCTTGTATTCTCAAGGCGTCATTTCCAAATGCAAAGCCCGGAACCACTGCGCTCAGCGCGGCGACAATCATCCCGGCGACAGCCTCTCCTTGCATTTTCATGGCCGCACCCTTCCAGTGGAAGTCATTTTGCTTCAGGTCAAGGTGATGGATCATGAGACTGTATAAATCGTCCACCGGCACATTCTCTTCCGCCATCACTTTTGCTGCCATCCGGTTATGTTCGATGATGATTGCGTTGATCTCCGGGTTCAATTCGCTGGGCTTGTCTTGAAAGGTGACCGGCGTGGTGCTGGCCCAGATGATTTTGGCTCGGGGATTTGCTTGCTTGATGATTTCGACAAATGCTTTGGTCAGCGGCTCGAATTGGCCATCAGGAATCCGGGGTTGCTTTTGAGCCTTGCCCGGAACCGTCCGGTCCCTTTGAAAACCATGCAGCCCCATGTTGAAGTGGATGACATCATAAGGGCCATTCTTCAAAACCTCGGCCAGCAAAGCGTTATAGGCTTCGCCCTGACAATACGGATTGGCCCAGGCATCCACATAAGCTTTTCCGTCCAAACAATTGATGACGGTATTGAGATAGCCATTAAGAATTGAATCACCAATGAGTAACACCCGAGGCCGACTTGGGTCAGATATCTTGGCCTTGTCCAACCGCCAAACTTTACCATTTGCCTGGACGCGGGGATCTTTTTCCACCGCGTTATTGATGCCGATGGTGGCTTGCACTTTCACTTTTGTCTCATCGGCATTCGTCGGTTTCCGGTCTTGCTGGGCCGGCACCGAAGACAGACAGGACCAAACGAGAACGGATGTCAGTAGTAATTTGGTGGTCTTTTTCATTAATAAGCATTCAGCGGTCAGTCAGAAGGATGTGCTGAATCATTTTGGATGATGCAAGCTCCAGCGCAGCCAACATGATTCCAAGCAACAATAAAAGCGCCGGGTGCATCCAGAAAATGATCATCGGTTGGCGCGCAAGGCGGCATGCACTTCTGGCGTGAGCTTGATGATTGCAGCCGAACTGGCGGGCACATCCACGGGACATATGTTCAAGCCCGAAGCGTCATTCTTTGCTGGCAGCGGACTCCATTTTCCTGCGAAATCACCCGAGCTGGTAATTTCCACCCCGCCGAGTGTTTCCCCGGAGGTGGCGGACACATCCGCCTGCGGAGCTTGGAGGCGGATGATCTGGCCCGTCCATCCCTCCTTGTCGCTGGTTTGTAGACTGACGCTGGCATTCTGTGCGGCGGTGCCATGTTCTTTGTTGATGATTGTCACAAAAATGGTTCCAGTCCCGTCCAACGTGGCGTAGGCGGTCAAATTGATTTGGCGGGGATTACCAATCGCCGCCGGTAAAACTTTTCCCTTGGCGCCGAGATTAAATGCCTTGAGTGCGTAGGCGAGCGGACAGGCTTGATAGCCGTTCGTCGCGGACAAGAAAACGGCGTATCTCGCGGGTCGGAGAATGGGGCCGGCCGCAACCTGGTCGCCGGTATGAAAATTCAAGCCGGCGGCACCGTGTATTGCCCACCAATGCATGAAATCCAAACCCCACAAAGCTGCGGCAAATGTGTCGCTTACGCCGGCCGCGCCGGCATTGTAAAAACTGTTCACTTCTTCGAGCCGATACGGCAGTGCGTTAGCCGTGGCCACCGGCACAAAACCGTCATAAAGTTTTTGGTAAGTCGGTGAAAAACGGTCGGACAACATCTGGGCGCGACCCGCTTCCGGATTGGTCACTTTGTCTCCCGCGCCGCCGGCATACAGATGCGCAGTGATCAGGGCAACGTGATTGGATTGCCCGAATTCCTCGATAAATTTTTGGTTCCACTGCGCATTGTTATGGACGCCGGGGCCACAGAATTTCACCCCGGGCACTGCGGTGGTAATGGTTTCAGCGAACCGCTTCCAATCTTGCGCATAAGTTGAATAACCAAAGCGTTCCGCCTCCGGCCCCATTTTTTCATGGTGGGGGCGGCTGTCCGTTGCGCTCACGGGATAAGCGCTCGGCTCCTGCCCGATGGCGAAGGAATCCATCAGCGGCGCATAGCGGTCCATGATGTATTTAACCGTCTGCGCGGCGATCGCCGGATCGCCTTTATGAAGCTGCAGGCCGTAAATGACCTTCACTTGCGTCGCCTGGGCAAAGGCAAAAAAACTATCCAAATCCGCCGGCCCCGGCAACTGCCGCGCGTCCCGGTCCGAAGTGTTGCCGCCGACCCGCAGGCTTCGGATGCCGAGCGTGTGGAATAAATTGACCAGAGGCTGGTTGTCTGGCCGGAAATAGTGAATACCATTCGTGTCCGGCAACAGCCGACTGACTTCAAAACTTAAACCTGCGAATCCTTCAGGTATCGCGGCCCTGACAGGCCCCCTGTCGAGCGCAATCATCACGGCAGCCGACTCCTTATTCTCCACTGCCGACCAGCCAACACTGCTGAAGAAAGTCGCAACCAATATGCCGACTGCAACCATCGGCCGCGTCTTTGTGTTCAAATTCATAAATCAAATCCAGATGCCAGAGGGCTAATTAACAGGTTCGTGTGATTTTTAGTGGTGAAAAACATGTCAACTTCCTGAAAAAACCTGGTTCGTTCCAGTTTCCGCCTTGCCGACCTTGATGAGAACGGCCGCGTGCGTTTCCACCAAAGTCTCGTAACCTTCGGTGAAGTTGCCCAGCTCCTTCCGAAGCCAACAATCGCGCACCGGCTGCGCACCGGTTCGTCCAATCTCCTTCCACGATAATTTTATGCGGATTGGTTTGGCGGTTCGATTGTAAAAGGCCACAGCCGTCGTGCCATCGAACAACGGCCGGATCCAGATTTCACCGCCGCCATCTGCGACCGGCGGATCCTGGCGCAGCCGCCAGCCCTGGCGGACCAGCGGATCCTGATCCACGGCCAGCACATCGTCGTTGCACATCAGCGACACCAGAAATTCATCACCTTCAGCCAGATTGCAACCGAGCAGCAAAGGGGCCGCCAGCATGGACCATTGCGTGATATGGGTAATCTGCTCATTCCGGGTGATCCCCGGCGCAGCCTTGGTGGAAAGTGCGGCCGGATTGCCTACCACAAGCATATCCGGATCATTATAGCGCCCGGGACCGGCGTTCTTTTCTGATCCGATCGAACGAACAAATCCAAATTCGTTGATCGCTTCCCATCCATTCCGAATGTCCGTAGTAGTTCGCCACAGTTGACAGGCAGCCGCCGGGTCGCGGGTGGTATTGGAGGAATAAACGATATCCCGCCCGGTGCGATCAAGACATTGCCGCATCAACCGCCAGCGCTGTCCAATATCCGACAGGTGATTGCCGCTGCAACCATCGTATTTCAGATAATCCACGCCCCATCCGGCCCAAGTGAGGGCATCCTGATCCTCATGGTTATAACTGCCAAGCCGTCCGCCGCAGGTAGTCGGGCCAGGTGATGAGTAGATGCCGAATTTGAGTCCCTTGCCATGAAGATAATCTCCTAGCGCCTTCATGTCTGGAAATTTATTGGTGTCTGCGGTGATCACGCCGTCTGGAGTGCGTGTTCCCTCCCAATGATCGTCAATATTGACATAGGAAAATCCATGTGCGGCAAATCCCTTGGCCACCATGCCATCGGCCGCCGCCCGGATTTTCCCGTCGTCCACCTTTTCCGCCCACTGATGCCAGGAATTCCAGCCCAGCGGCGGTGTCAGGGCCATGGCATGGGGCGCGCAGACGATTGTGAGATCCCGCGCAACTTCTCCTCGGTCATTGCGGACTGTGATCCGACACACCTGTGTTAGGGGGGCCGCCATCACGCCGGTGATGATGCCGTTGGTGCGGTTGATTTTGAGTCCGACCGGTAGGTTCTCAGCGGAGAATTCCAGCGGCGTTTCACCACTAGCCGGCACTCGGAAAAATAAGGGACGACCAGGACTTGCGCCGGTAATAATCGGCCCGTGAAGCGCCGGCTCCGGTCCGTCTTTGATGGTGGCGATGGGCATCGGGGTTTGGGCCGGCAATTGCGGCTCCGGAAAATCTTTTTTGTCTTTCACTCCGGGCTGAACATCAATTCGGCCTCCGGTCCAGACCGCAAAAGCCAGCGAACTTTCAGCATCCCCCGCAACCCCATCCACCATGAGTTCCAATTCACGGGCACCACGGAGATCTAAATCAATTTGGCGGAGCGATTCTCCAGCCTTCACGTAGCCACTGTCAAATGCCAACTTCTGGTCCACGGCCACCCGGAACACCACGCTGCCCGCGGATCCGTCATTGACCCCGGCTAGTGAAAAAAAACGAGTCGCCACACCTTTAAGATTGATACGGGTATAGCTTCTCGGACGCACCACAACACCATGTGAATAAAAGGTGCCAGACAGAATGATCGGCGTGCTGATCGCGGTGTGGCCGAAGCCGATCTGGCCATCACCCGAACTGATGTAGGCATGATATATCTGATCCAAGAAAAGCGTGTTCGCCTTTGTATCGAACGCTTGCGACAGACCATCCGGCATCGCCGCAGATTCCGGCATTTCCTTTGCCGCCGGAGCCAGCGTGAGTTGTGCGTCGGCCCAGTCCACAAAAATTTTGCGCCCTGTCTCTGCCAGGCCGACGAGAATTAAATCCTTGGCGTCGGTAAGATCCACCGATATCCGGCAGGGTTGTTTCCTCGCTTCGAACCCGGTGGTTTGTGGGGTCTGAAACGCCAGCTTGCCATCCACAAAGACGAAGGCCCGGGCCGCTCCCCGTCTGATGGCCGCATCATCCACTTTGAATACTGCCTCAAAACGGGTGGCGGATCCCTTCAAATTAATGTGCAACATGGACTCAGCGCCACAACCAATACCGTGGGCATATTCAACGCCGTTCAATTTGATGGGGTTTCCTTCCACAGTTTTCGCGGCTCTGACTGAGCCGCTTACCATTTTAAGATCCAGGTCTTCCACCCATAGGGCATGGGCCGATTCCACCCCGGCTACCGCAGTTACTGTCAGCGATAGCAGGAGTGACGCTACGGTGGCAAGTAACGGCACATTCATTTATAAAGCTTTGCGAAGCGCAATGCGCAACGATCAAAATGGAGTCGAAAGCCCTACTTTCGATCCAGTGATACGCACCGCTTCAACATGACCATCAAAAAAGACATAGCTACGGCGCGTGTCATGCGGCGGTTTGGCGGCCATCAGCGAAGTGGGCCAGGGATTTCCCCCCAAACTGTATTGGTCTATGTCCGTTACCATCCACGGCATTTTGCCGCCCCAAATGGCGGCGGTGACATCGGTCAGTTTGTGCGGTTTGGTGGTGGTCGTATAACCAAACGGATCCCAAGGCATTTTTATTCCATCCGCGTTCTGGCTGATGTTCGGAGTAAATGTGGGTGTTGTGCAAATGACCCCATATATAATCACCCCGTTGGTGGCACTGGGATTGGCGATGGCATCCTTGAAAGTCGGATTGGCGGACATGGCTGCCGGGCACAAGAATATCGGCACGGTTGTCCATTGGTTGGCCGTTGAATTTCCGCCGATATACTGGGCGATGTAGCTGACCAATTGATACGTGTTAGGGCTCGCCGTGCCGACGCTGGGCCAATAGTTGGCTGCCTGGCCAAAGCCCAAACCCGATCCGCCATCGCCGCCCGGCAGATAATCGTTGTTGTCCCCGGCAAACATCATGACGCCCACGCCAATCTGTCTCAGATTGCTGGTGCAGTTGGCAATATAGGCTTTTTGTTTGGCCTTGGCCAAGGCCGGCAGGAGCATGGCCGCCAGGATGGCGATAATCGCGATGACGACGAGCAGTTCAATCAAGGTGAACGCTCCGCTCATTTTTCTACCCGAAGGCTTCTGGGAATAGATTTTTTTCATAGTCATGAATAAAAAGAGATTAAAAATCTGGAACTTACGCGCCGGAAGCAACCTTTTGCTCCCGGCGCTTGGGGTTCCAGCCCAAACTAATACTTCAACCGGAAAAACACCGCCGTCTTTGAAGCGTCAACTGTATTCGTGGCTGGTGGCGTGGCGCCCGTCACATTGAACCAGGAATTGGAACTGTCTAAACTGACGGAATTGGACTGTAGCACCCAGCCCTGACCGGCTGGCCAGTTCAATACCAATTGGCTACCGCTTACCGTGCAAGTGATGTTGGTGGGCGACGGGGTTCCCGACACCACTGTGAGCACTTGAATTGAGCCGTCAATGGCCAGCTTGTTGGTCCAGGTGTAACCGGACGGCAGATTCAGCGTGGTGAAGCCGGCAGCCCCGGCGGTATTGCTCAAGAGCTTGAAGGAATCGCCGGCATTGAGCGCTGGCCCCAAGTTGGTAACCGTCAGCGTGCTGCCGGAAATGCTTTGGGTGCCGGTCACAACCAGAAAATCATTGGTCGCCGGGGAATTGGTTATATTCAAACGGAAGAACGCACCGGCACCTGATTGCAGCACCAGATTGTTATTGATCGTCAGTGTTCCCAGCGCGCTGGTTCCGGGAGTAACGGTGCCACCATTATTCGCGGAGACCGCCCCGTTGACCGCTCCGCTGCCGCCCAGCGTAGCCCCTGATATGATTGTCACCGAACTGCCGGCCGCCAGGGATCCGTTCACCAGCAAGGTGCCATTGCTAACCACTGTCGGACCGGTGTAAGTATTCGCGCCCGTCAAAGTCAGTCCGCCGGCTCCCAACTTGGTCAAACCGCCGCCGGGACTCGTCAGATCCGCCAAAAGTGCGTTCGTGCATACGGCCGAGAAGCCGGCCGTGTCTACTATGGCCCCGCCAACCTGCACATTGACACTCCCCGGCAAGCTGTTCGGACTGTCGGTCTGAAATAAATTCGTCGCTTCGGTGGCGCTGCTGCGGAAGATGCCGCCATTCAAGTTTATCGTGCCCGTGCCCAGCCAACTCTGACCAGCGGCTATTTTTTGCGCCACCAACAACCCGCCGTTCAAATTTACGGTGGCGGTGCTGATGTTGGTGCCGCCGACTCCCAACTCGACTCCCATCGAACCTGAGGTCACGGTGTTCGTGCCTCCGCTTTGCGTATAAGCCCCGGAATTGCCATTACCCACCACGAGTTGCGTGGTGCTGACCGCACCTCCGCTTACTGTCAGTCCCGAATTGTTGCCAATTGTGATTCCGTGATTCTGTGCGGCTCCCGCGAACAAGTGATTTCCCCCGGAAATGGTGACCGAGTTAATGCCGCTGACAAACGGACGCAGCCGGGCGTTGGTGAAATTGCAACTGCTGCTGCTGTTCAATTCCAGTGTGCCACTATCCACGCTGAAAGTATTGCCATCGCTGTTGGTGGCCGACAAGGTTATGGTTCCGCCCAAGGTCAGCGCGCCGGCACCTATCTTGGTGATATTTCCGGGACCGGAAATGTTTCCGTTATAGGCGAGCGAATCCGATCGTTTGAAGGCCAGGGTGGCATCGTTGGTAAGACTGATGTTGCCCGTCACCGAACCAGACGTGCCATTGGCGCCAATCTGCAGGGTGCCGCCATTGACAAAGGTGCCGCCCGTATAAGTGTTGGTGCCGGCGAGTGCGTTCGTGCCGGTGCCGGTCTTCGTCAGCGCCACGCCGGAGCCCGCGAGGTTGGCATAGGTGGTTCCCGCCTGCATTTGATAAGTCGTGCCGGTGAGCGTGCCATTCGTGATGTTGCCGGAGAGATTCGTCACCGCCCCCACCGTCTGGCTCGACCCGCCCAAATCGAGCGAACCGCCTGCCAAGGTAAGTGTTCCGCCAGTGTTGCCCAGTGTGCCGGCGTTGGCCAGTGCCAGCGTGCCGGCATTAATAATAGTGCCGCCTTGATAACTATTGGCCCCGGCGAAGGTAATCTTGCCCGTGCCGGTGCTGTTGGTAAGGCTGACCGCCCCCACGCCGGTGCCGCCGTTGAGCAAGGCCGCTTTTATCGCTGTGTCAGTCGCACCATTCATGTCAAAAATGGCCCCGCCATCCAGCACATTGACCGCCACCGACACATCCACCAGGTTTGTCCTCCGTGCCGCCGTGCTTCCTGAACCGACCCGCAGCGTGCCCCCGTTGAAGTTAATGATACCACTGCCGGCACTGCCAGAATTCGTTATGCTTGCTCCCACATTTAGCAGGCCATTGGAATAGATGTTAATCACTCCCTGGCCGCCGGCTCCGCCGTAAGCGAGCGGTAACAATCCCGCCGTCCCCGTCCCGCTTACTGACAGGGTGCCATTAACAATGTCCACGGTGCCAGTAGACCCACCGCCGCCGACCCGCAAGGTGCCGCTGGCATAGGAAAGGTTAACCGTGCCGGTGGTGGTAGCCTCGCCAATCACCAAGCGCCCACTGCCGATGCTAGTGCCCAAACCAGAACTAGCGTTCAGACCAAGCCGGATGGCCCCGGTTGTGCTGCTCAGTGTGGCCCCGTTACGGACGACAAGTCTGTTTTCATAGCCGGGCGCAGTCCAGCCAACGATAATCGGACTAGTGAAAGTCTGGTTGGCATTGAAGTTAACGGTCAAATTTTGGTTTCCGGATGTGATGGAAGTGGATCCGGCGTTGCCGTTCCCAATATACCAGGCATTGCCGTAATTAGCCGCATTGAGATTGAGCGTGGCAGTGGTGGTTGAGTTGGTTCCCCCATAGACAATGGCAGATCCACTGGCTTGGGTGCCGCCGTTGATGTTTAAGGTGGAATTATTGCGCAACTCATAAATCTTGGCGTTGGCATCCAATGTGGAGACGTTTAAGTTGGCTGTCACTCCAGCGCCCAGCTTGACATAGGTGTTGTTGGTTGTATTCAAGGTTACGGAACCATTCTGAACGGTATAATTATTGCCGCCAGCGGTGCCGAACTCGAATGCATAAACCGCGTTGTTAACTACCGCGTTGGTAATGTTGTTCGGCGCTGTTGAACTGGAAAGGGTGACGCTATTGCCGCCGAGATCAATGGTCGGCGTGTTCACGGCGGTCACAGTGCCCATCAGGACGTTGTTCGCAGAGGTGGGCAGTGCGTTGCCGCTCCAATTGATCGCCGTGTTCCAGTCATAGGGCAAAGTGACATCACCGCCGAGCCAGGTGACCGGTTGCGCCTGTGCTCCCAACGAAGCTAGAAGCATCGCCGCCAAAATCAGGGCCAGCCGAACGAACCGGCAGCTCGAACGGCTGGCGGATGCTGGGGCTATGCGTGCGGCCAGTAAAACTGGCAGTTGGCGACAAGAGTGGAATAGGCTTGTGTTCATATTGGTTGCAATGGCTTGCTGTGGTTGATTCACAATGTGAATTCTGGGTTCGCTGCCCACTCTACGCCGGTGCGTCACCACCGTCTATTGGCCATCTGGCCAACACCGAATCAGCGGTTCAGTTGAATCACGGTTTCAGCAGTCCGCGCTCAAAGCCGCGCGTCACCGCCTCAGTGCGATCGGTTGCCTCCAGCTTTACCAGAATGGCGGCCACATGTGCCTTGACCGTCCGCCGGGTGATTCCCAGCAGTTGGGCGATATCGGGGTTGTTCATTCCCTTGCGCAAGAGGTTCAACACCTCGATTTCACGCTGGGAAAGCGGGCTGCCGGCGGAATGTTCGGCCAGCCGGCGTTCGATGGCGGGGCTGATCACCCGTTTGCCTTCGTGGCAAGCGATAATGGCGGCAGTCAGCTCCGCCGGACGCGCCGTCTTGGACACATAGCCCGCCGCCCCGGCATGAAGGGAATGAATGATATCTTCCTCGGCGTCCGATGAACTAAGCATAAGCACTCGGGCCTCCGGATGCTTGGACCGCAACAAACGCAAGGTCTCGATGCCATCAATTTCAGGCATGGCCACGTCCAACAGCACGACATCAGGTTTCAGCGTGCAATAAAGGTCGAGGGTGGAGGCGCAATCGCCGGCCTCGCCTACCACGCGAAAGGCAGCGTTGGTGTTCAGCATGTTGGCCAACCCGGCCCGCATCACGGCATGGTCATCGGTCAGGAGCAATCTTATGGGCGTCTTCATACGTCGGCCAGTTCATCGTCAAATGGTCGCAGCGTCACTTCGACGAGCACTCGTGTGCCCCGTCCGGGCTTACTTTCAATGTGGAGCTTGCCGCCGAGGCGGTCTAGCCGCTCCCGCATTCCCATCAAACCGAAGTGGCCGGAGCTCGCGCGCGATGATGCTGCGGGGTCAAATCCAATCCCGTTGTCTCGAATTTCAATGGTGATATGTTTTTCATCCGGCGCGGCGGAAACCGTGGTTTCAATCAACGTGGCTTGCGCATGTTTAAGGGCATTGTGCATGGCCTCCTGCGCCACCATCAGCAAATTGCCCGCCACAAATTCCGAAAGCAGGGGCAAGGCACCTTCGGCCTTGATGGTTATTTTCTCCGCACGCCCCTCGGCCATCTGGTTTGCCAAAACTTGGAGTGCTTCGGCGAATGTCCGTTCGTGTAAAGGCAGCACCCGCAACGCCCAAACGGTTCCCCGCAAATCCTCTTGGGCGTGCTGAACCATCCGCCGTGCTGTTTCGAGATGATTCCCTTTGCGTTCGTTTGCTGGCACGGCTTCGGTTTCACAGGCTTCCAGTTGATAGCCCAGGCCGCTCATGGTCTGGAGCAAGGTGTCATGTAAATTCACCGCCAGTCGGTTGCGTTCCCGCAACGTGGCCTTGAACTCGATGGCCGCATCCCGTCGGGCATGCATTTCGGCGGCGAGCAATTTGGTTTTCCGCGCCAGTTGGCGGTGCAATTGCCACGTCCAGACCATCACCCCCATTAGCAAAAACACGCCCCCTGCCAGCGCACCTGCCAACCGCTGCGGCGTCCACCACGGCGGAGCCTGCAGCACCACCACATCGTCTTTGCTGCGCAACAACAACTGAAGTCCGCTCGGTGGATGCTGAAGCGTGCTCTGCTTTTCAGGAAATAAATCAAATTCCAATTGCGCAATGCCCGTTACCTCCAATTCACTTCCGGGCTGGAGTTCCTCAAATGCTTTGGTGTCCCCCTTGTAAAGCAGGACCTCGACGATGGTGCCGCTGGCATCCAACGCTAGCCGTTGCCACGGTGGTTTTCGGTCTATCGCCGGCTGGATATTCAGCAAGCGTCCGCGAAAGGTGATCAACCGGCCATCAAAGTCGTTCGGTTCGGATGCCTGACCGCTGAGCATCGCTTTGGCATTGAGTGCCAAGATCTCGCCCGGATTCATTTTCACGGGCTCCGGCTCGCTGGCGGCACCAATCTTGCGAATCACCGCTCCCGTCAGTCCCGCCACTTGCCGGCGCATATCCACAAAACCGGACACTTGCACGCGATCACCCGGCAGTAAGTTCTCCAGCCCCAACGTTTCCACGCGCACGGAGGTCTCTCCGTCCTGAATGTAGAAGACCTGGCCCGACTGCGCATAAATCACCGTTCCTTCCACGAGTTGTCGGTGGGGGCCCAAAGGGACGGGACGAAACGGCCACAACTGGGAAAGCACCAGCTTGGCGGCCTCTAACGCGGAACGGGCGGCCGGTTTCTCGATCCGTAAATCCTCCGGTTGGCTGACCAGCAGACGGATGCCGGTAACTTCCCTGCGCGAGTTGAAATAAGTTCCGGCCACCCCGCGGAAAAAAACTTCGGCATCCACCAGTTCCTTGGGGGTTTTCACCACGGTGCGGGTGGTTTCCACCGTGAACCTGCCGGGATTGGCATCCACCTGCAAAACCACATTGCCGGATTGATCGTCTTGGAATCCCTGCACCACCCCGCGCGCTTCAATCCGCTCGCACGCATCCGCACCGCTGAAAAATCGTGCCGGTTCCATGGGGCGTGCCGGCGGCAGCGGCTGCTTTCCCAACACCCGGATTGTCTTGGGCAGGATATCCGGGGCAAAACCGGCTGCATGACACACCCCCACAATCTGCACTTCCTCCCCGACATGCAGGGTCAGTGTGTTTGTCCCTCCCCTCCACACTCCCGATCGGCGCGCCAGTCCCAAATTCACAGTCAGGCCGCCGGTCTCATCTTGCAGGATGAACCAACTGGATCCGCCCCAAGTCACCACGCCACGCACTTCAACCGGAAAACCTTGCTTGGCATCTTCACGAGACAGGCTGCGGATCGCCGCAATTTGATTGAGCGATACCGGTTCGGCCCTCAACGGCAGGCCATTCGCCAGCAGTAGGCTAGAAAGCCAGATTGGACGAAGCGAGCGGGTCATGTGCAATTAATATAACAGACTAAGCTTGGACTCAAAGTTCCGATTCATCCGAGAGGTTATTAATGCCCCGCATTGGCTGAATCACGCTTCATCGCCGAAGGACTTGTCGCCTTCCAATCTAAAGCCGGAGCCGGCAAGTTGATGATTTGAGCGCCACCACCCAGACCGGAAAAAGGCCCGGCTTCGTCGCTGCCAGAAAAACGCTGGCCAAAAAAATCGGTTTCCGTCACTGCACGACCGCCACTAAAACCAATCTTCGGCTGATCTGGCAATGTGAGGGTCATTCGCCAGTTTTTTCGGTCAAAACTCCAGGCGATTCCTACCACTTCACTGTGGCGGTCAAATCCCATGCCTTTTCGCCACTGATCCAGCGTCAAAGAGTAGCCGGCCGGCTGTCGTTCGGGATTGCCGAAAACCACCGGCGGTTCGGGACTTTCACCCACCAGTTTCAGCATCCGCTCCACGCCGGCTTGATCCACTTTGGAATTGGGCTGCGACCAGCCGGTGGCCGCGAACGGCCGCCGGGTCGCCGGATAAATGTTCGCATCAAAAAAATTGCTCCGAACATTGGGCGGATTCTCCACCGGCAAACAAACCGCCGTCAGTTTGTCGCCGATAAATAAATTATGGCTGGCGGTCACATACGCGGCTCCGCCTTTCCGGTCAGCCATTTTTCGAAAATAAATGCCAAAGCCATCGCCCAAAAACAAGTTATGCTCGATGCGGACACCGGAGGCATCGTGTCCGTAAATGCCCACCGACCCAGCTTCCCAGGGCTTGGGTGGCTGAGTGCTGGCCGGTGCCAGTTGCGGCCGGCCCGGCAAAAAAATGTTGTCGGCGGCCACGCTCTCCGTTTCCGGCCGGTTGTCATCCATCTCGAAAAATAAATTCTTGCCCCGGTTGCCGAGAAAGATATTCCGAACGATGCGACAATTTTTCCAAGTATTGTCCAGCCACGCGCCTTCGCAGTCGTTATCCACAAACCAGTTTCCATTCACCAACAGGTCATAAGCCGCGTGGGTTTTTAGGCCGCCGGTTTCATAGCTCGTATTCAAGAGTGCGTTGTTGGAGATGAAAAGATTGCCGGAAAATTCCACGCCCTGATGATTGTTTCCCATTGCGCCTATGGCTCCGTTCGCTTCAAAGACATTGCCAACGATGCGGTGAAACCCGACCAGTTTCCCGGATGGATCCGCTTGAGCCGGCAACTCGTTGTCGAAGTTTCCAGTGCCGCCGGACGTTCCGAACGTCAATCCGATGCTCTTGGCTTGTCGAATAATGTTGCTCGCAATCACCCAATGATGTCCGCCGCGCGTCCCGACCATGCCGCTTTGGGCATACTCCGGTTTCTCCCAAAACTTGCCTGGAAATTGATTGGCGCAATGCTCGAAAACAAAACCGCGCACCTCAATATAGCCCAGCCCTTTTTTGAGCGGACGGAACACGCCCCGGCGCGTGGTGATTTCCATTGGCACCTTGTCAGGATTTCCCCCGCCCAGATTGACGGCAATCCGGTTTGCAGCCGGATCAAACCACCACGCTAAATTCGTTGTCACCAATTCCTTGCGCGATGAAGTTTCTTTGAGCGATTTGCCATCGGCAAAGACTTGGCCCAGCGTCCAACCCACGCTGGTAAACGGATGCGGCGGACGTTTTCGTTTTTGATCCCAGTTATACGCGATACGGTAAGGATTCCCGCCATCCACATGGTTGGTGTCGGTAAATAGTTTGTCGTCCGCACCGGCGGAGAAAACCCCACCGCCTTCTTTGCGCCAGGTTGGCGACCACACATCCGAGCCCGTGACCACCGCGCCGTGCAACACTTCCGATTGATACACAATCGGACGACCCGGTTCACCGCCGCGCTCCGGAATGACCCGTTCGCGGTAAATTCCCGGCCGCACATGAATCGTGTCGCCGGCGACGGCCACCTGTGACGCTTGCTGGATTGATTTGAATGGTTTGGCGGCGCTACCATCCCCTTCGCGAGCCGCGCTGGCATCCACCCAGAGACCGGCGGCAGGCTTTGGCTCCGGCCCGGCTTTAAGCACGAGGCAGGTCGCCACCGAAAGTAAAAGAAACACGGAGAATTTATTCATTTCGATCTTTATTCCAGCCTTTGAATTCAGGTGGCGGCGTCACCCCATCACTGCCGCTACCCTTCGAACCCAAACCGGAACCCATGATCCGGCCTTGGTGACGGAACCCAAAACCGTCATGGAGTTCTGGTTGCCAAGTCAGTCAACGGCATCCTGCCTAAGCCTAAAAAACATTGTGGCCACACTGACGCCACTCGCGGGTGCGAATGAACTTTCGGCCGCAGCACGCGCAATGGACTTTTGTCTGCCCGCCGTTCCCGCTCGACCGCCGGTGATGCCGGCGGTGGAGTCGGCGGCACCACAAGGCCGCGATCCACTGCCGCACGCGGCGACCCCATGCTTTCGTTTCCCGATCCAATCCATCCGCCGGCGCCACTTTGGGGCGTAACGGATAAGGGGTGACCGTTTCCATATCCGCCGCGTAGATCCTGCCAGCGATATCAATCATGGGAGCCATCCTCTTTGGAGGAGTCTTTTCCGTGACAACCCGCGCGCGTCAACCTGGTGGCGGATGTAATAGAACGCCACGAGAACGGCCAGCCACACCAGGCCCGTCAGGACGGTTTCGGTGGATTGCATAAAGTCAAATTGAAGGAGATTTACCCGGCCGCCCATACCGCCGGACGAAACCTGTTCCCGCCAGCACCACGCCAAAAATCCCCAGTGCCACATTCACCGGCTCCGGCACCGCCGTGATGTCCAGACTCCAGCCTTGCAAT
>JBAXIY010000005.1:0-43767 GCA_037138135.1 Verrucomicrobiia bacterium | reverse complement strand
CTTCGATGATGTCATGGAATTTAACTTTACCAGCCTTCTCGGAGAGAATCGGCACATTGTGCGGATCCCATTGGACGAACGTGTCGCCCTTCTTGACCTTCGCCCCGTCTTTGACGGAGATAACGGCACCGATGACGATGGTGTGGTTTTCCAGTTCGCGACCGTCCGGTGCGAGAATCTGGATGGAACCGTTCTTATTCAAAACGATGTTGTTGCCGTCTTCGAGTTCGACGGAACGCAGGTCGGTATACTTGATGATACCGTCATTCTTCGACTTGATCTGCGGCTGCTTGAACACGCCCGCGGCGACACCGCCCGTATGGAACGTGCGCATGGTGAGCTGCGTGCCGGGTTCGCCGATGGATTGGGCGGCGATGATGCCGACCGCTTCACCGAGCTTGACCAGCGCGCCGGTCGCGAGGTTGCGGCCGTAGCAGTGGCGGCAGATGCCGTGCTTGCTTTCGCACGTGAGCACGGAACGGATCCGCACGCGATCAATGCCGGCGACGTCAATCGCTTTGGCCTTGGTCTCGTCGATTTCTTCGTTCGCCTTAATGAGGAATTCTTTCGGGCTCGTCGGATTGACGATGTCATCGCAAGCGTAACGACCGACCAAACGGTCAGAAATCTTGACGACTTCGTCTTCGCCTTCGAACACAGCAGAAACCCAGATGCCGTTCGTGGTGCCACAATCCGATTCCTGGATGATCACGTCTTGCGACACGTCCACCAGTTTGCGGGTCATGTAACCGGAGTCGGCGGTCTTGAGCGCCGTATCCGCGAGACCTTTACGCGCACCGTGCGTCGAGATGAAGTATTCCAAGACAGACAGACCTTCGCGGAAGTTCGCGAGAATCGGCTTCTCGATGATTTCGCCGCTGGGCTTGGCCATCAAACCGCGGAGACCCGCGAGCTGACGCACCTGTTGCTTGTTACCACGAGCGCCGGAATCCACCATCAAATAGACGGGGTTGTATTCCTTCTTGCCCTGGTTGGCTTTCAACGTATTGAACATCACGCCGGAAATCTGATCCGTGCAATGCGTCCACACGTCAACGATCTTGTTGTAGCGCTCGCCAGAGGTGATGACACCCTTGCGGTATTGCTTCTCAACTTCTTTGATCTGGCCTTGCGCGTTGCGAATCTGTTCGTCGCGTTCCTTCGGGACGATCATGTCGTCGATACCGATGGACACGCCGGACTTGGTCGCTTCGCGGAAACCGATTTCTTTGAGTTTGTCCAACATGACCACGGTCTTGTCATGGCCGGCAAACTTGTAACATTTCCAGATGAGGTCACCGAGGTCGGATTTCTTCACTGGCTTGTTGTGGAAGCCGAGTTCCGAAGGCCAGATCTCGCTGAACAAAACGCGACCAACGGTCGTATCGATGATTTTCTTCTCGGAATTACCGAAAGCGGTTTTCTTGCCGAGGTCCGGATTCGCCAGGCGGATGCGATCGTGCGTTTTCACACCATCGTCGCTGTAAGCGTAAATGACTTCTTCCTTTGAGCCGAACAACGGGAGTTCGCCCGTGTCCGCCGGCAACGGCTTGCGCGGTTCGGCGGTGACGTAATAGCAACCGAGCGTGATGTCTTGCGTCGGCGTGATGATCGGTTTGCCGGATGAGGGCGAGAAGATGTTGTTCGTCGCCATCATCAGCATGCGCGCTTCCATCTGCGCTTCGACGGACAACGGAACGTGAACGGCCATCTGGTCACCGTCGAAGTCGGCGTTGTAAGCGGTGCAGACCAGCGGATGAATGCGAATCGCTTCGCCTTCGATCAACATCGGTTCAAACGCTTGAACGGACAAACGGTGCAACGTGGGCGCGCGGTTCAAGAGAACCGGATGACCCTTCGTCACTTCTTCCAAAACGTCCCACACTTCTTTCGTCTGGCGCTCGATCATTTTCTTCGCGCTGCGAACGGTGTGCACATAGCCGAGCTCTTTCAAGCGGCGGATGATGAACGGCTCGAACAAAACGAGCGCCATCTTCTTCGGCAGACCGCACTGGTTCAACTTCAGTTCCGGCCCGATCACGATGACGGAACGGCCTGAATAATCCACGCGTTTACCGAGCAAGTTCTGACGGAAACGGCCACCTTTGCCCTTGAGCATGTCGCTCAAAGATTTCAGCGAGCGGTTGCCCGCGCCGGTGACCGGGCGGCCGTGACGACCGTTGTCGAACAACGCGTCCACAGCTTCCTGCAACATGCGTTTTTCGTTACGGATAATCACTTCCGGCGTCTTGAGTTGGAGCAACGTGCGGAGACGGTTGTTGCGATTGATGACGCGGCGATAAAGATCGTTCAAGTCAGACGTCGCGAAACGTCCGCCTTCGAGCGGAACCAACGGACGCAAGTCCGGCGGAATCACCGGCAGCACCGTGAGAATCATCCATTCCGGACGGCTCTTCGACAGCGCGAGACCTTGCAAGAGCTTGATGCGCTTCGCGAGTTTCTTGCGGATCTGTTTGCTCTTGGTTTCCGTCATCGCGATGGCGAGTTCATCCGCCTGCTTGGCGAGATCAACGCGTTCCAACGCTTCGCGCACACCTTCCGCGCCCATCTTGGCGGTGAAGGCATCCGCGCCGTAAGTTTCACGCGCTTCACGGAGTTCAACTTCCGTGAGCAACTGATTCGCCTTGAGCGGCGTCGTGCCGGGATCAATGACGAGGTAATCCTCGTAATAAATGACGCGCTCCAAATGGCGCGCGGTCATGTCCAGCGCCAGACCGATGCGCGAGGGCATGCACTTGAAGAACCAGATGTGCTGCACCGGCACGGCGAGTTCGATGTGGCCCATGCGTTCACGGCGAACGCGGGACAACGTCACTTCGACACCGCAGCGGTCGCAGACGATGCCGCGATGTTTGATGCGCTTATACTTGCCGCAGGAGCATTCCCAGTCCTTGACGGGACCGAAGATGCGTTCGCAGAAAAGGCCGCCCTTTTCCGGTTTGAACGTGCGGTAGTTGATCGTTTCGGGATTCTTGACTTCGCCTTTGCTCCAGGAGCGGATGGCGTCAGGCGACGCGAGCGTGATGCCGACGTAGTCAACCTGGTTGACTTTTTCGAGGCCGAGAATCTCGCGGGCGTTTTCTTTGGAACTGGTCATACGATTTTATTTCAACAAAGTTTCGTTTAGGATTCGGTGGACGTCAGCGCGGCAACGGCAGCCTGCTGCGCGTTGTCACTACCGGCGTGTTCAATCGGGTTGGAGTAACCAACCTTGACGTCGAGACCCAGCGATTGCATTTCCTTGACGAGCACGTTGAAGGATTCCGGAATACCGGCTTCCAACGAGTTGTCGCCCTTGACGATGCTTTCGTAGATGCGCGTGCGGCCTTGCACATCGTCGGATTTGACGGTGAGCAATTCCTGCAACGTGTAAGCGGCGCCATAGGCTTCCATCGCCCACACTTCCATTTCGCCGAAGCGCTGACCGCCGTATTGCGCCTTACCACCGAGCGGTTGCTGGGTGACGAGTGAATACGGTCCGACGGCGCGGGCGTGAATCTTATCCGCCACCAAGTGACCCAGCTTCATCATGTAGATGTAGCCGACGACAATTTCCTGATCGAACTGTTCGCCCGTGCGTCCATCGATCAAATGCGTCTTGGCGTGTTCGGGCAAACCGGCCTGTTTCAAATAGCCGCGAATGTCCTTTTCCTTCATGCCATCGAACACCGGCGTGGCGAACTTCATGCCGAGCAGCTTCGCCGCCCAGCCCAAGTGCGTTTCCAAAACCTGTCCGACGTTCATACGACTCGGCACACCCAGCGGATTCAAAACGATTTCCACCGGCGTTCCGTCCGCGAGATACGGCATGTCTTCTTCTTTAACAATCTTGGCGACGACACCTTTGTTACCGTGGCGTCCGGCCATCTTGTCACCGACAGACAATTTCCGTTTCGAGGCGATGTAAACTTTGACCGATTTGACGACGCCGCTTTCGACGCCTTCACCGGCTTCAGCACGTTCCATTTCTTCGTCGTATTGCATCTGCAAGTCGTCGAATTTCTTCTTAAACTGGCCGATGATTTCGTTGATCTTGTTACGGATCGGCGACGGATCAATTTCGATGCGATCGTAAACGGTCGCGAGCTTGCGCAACAACGTTTTCGTGATCTTGCGGTTTGCCGGGATGATGATTTCGCCGGTCTCGCTGTTGACGACGTCGAGCGGAATTTTTTCGCCGAGCAAAATATTGCTCAACGCTTCCGTCAACTGGTCTTCGAGTTCACCGGTTTTCTTCTTGTGATCATCTTCGATCTGTTTCGCGTGGCGTTTTTCCTCGCTGGAAACCGAGCGGCTGACGCGGTCCGCGTCTTTCTTCGCCGAGACTTTGACGTCCATGACGATGCCGTAAGTTCCGGACGGAACCTTGAGCGAAGTGTCTTTCACGTCCGCCGCCTTTTCACCGAAGATGGCGCGGAGCAAACGTTCTTCCGGCGCGAGTTCGGTTTCAGACTTCGGCGTGATTTTGCCGACGAGAATATCGCCAGGCTTCACTTCGGCGCCGATACGAATAACGCCATCGGTGCCGAGGTTTTTCAACGCTTCATCGCCAAGGTTCGGGATGTCGCGCGTGATTTCTTCCGGTCCAAGTTTCGTATCGCGAGCGGCCACTTCAAATTCATCGATGTGAATCGAAGTGAAGATGTCTTCCTTGACGATCTTCTCGCTGATGAGAATCGCGTCCTCGAAGTTGTAACCGTTCCACGGCATGAACGCCACGAGCACGTTGCGACCGAGCGCGAGCTCGCCGCCCTGCGTGCAGGGACCATCGGCCAGAATCTGGCCTTTCTTGATCGAGTCACCTTTTTCAACCAAGATTTTCTGGTTGATGCAGGTGGCCGCGTTCGAGCGCATGAACTTGCGAATCGGATAAACGGAAACGCCGTTTTCCGGATCGTGTTTGATTTTCTTTTTGCCTTCGGGCAAATGACCGTTCTCAGTGATGATGATTTGATCACCGCTGACTGACGCGACTTTGCCGGATTCTTCCGACACCAAGACGGCGCGGGAATCGCGGGCGACGCGTTCTTCCATGCCCGTCGCGACGAGCGGCGCCTCGGTCACGAGGAGCGGCACGGCTTGGCGTTGCATGTTGGAACCCATCAAGGCACGGTTCGCATCATCGTGTTCAAGGAACGGAATGAGCGACGCCGCGATGGAAACGAGCTGCTTCGGCGACACGTCCATGAAGTCAACTTTCGTTGGCTCCACGTCGATGAATTCGCCACGTTGACGGCAAACGACGCGTTCGTCGGTGAACAGACCTTTGTCGTTCATCACCGAATTCGCCTGCGCCACGATGAATTGCTCTTCGCGATCGGCGGTCAAGTATTCGATTTTTTCCGTGACGCGACCGTTCTCGACTTTGCGATACGGCGTTTCCAGGAAACCGAATTCATTGATACGCGCAAACGTCGCGAGCGACGCGATCAGACCGATGTTCGGTCCTTCCGGCGTTTCAATCGGACAAATACGACCATAGTGCGACGGATGAACGTCGCGAACTTCAAAGCCTGCGCGATCGCGAGAGAGCCCCCCTGGCCCGAGCGCCGACAAGCGGCGTTTATGGGTCAACTCAGCGAGCGGATTAATTTGATCCATGAACTGCGACAATTGGCTGCGGCCAAAGAAATCGCGGATCACGGCTGAAAGTGCTTTCGGATTGATGAGCTTCTGCGGCGTCATCGCTTCGATGGTCTGATCAAACAACGTCATGCGTTCCTTGACCAAACGCTCCGTGCGGGACAGACCCACGCGGCATTGGTTGGAAAGCAATTCGCCCACCGTGCGGATACGGCGGCTACCCAAATGATCAATGTCATCCAGCGAGCCTTCGCCCTTCTTGAGCTTGAGCAAATACTTCGTCGCCGCGACCAAATCTTCCTTGGTCAAAATGCGGCTGTCGCCCTTCATGCCCAATTTCTGATTGATCTTGTAACGACCAACGCGACCGAGGTCATAGCGTTTTTCGTCAAAGAACAAGCGCTTGATGAGCGCGCGCGAATTCGCGGCGGTCGGCGGATCGCCAGGGCGCAGACGACGATAAATATCTTTGAGCGCCTCGACTTCATTCTTGGCCGGATCTTTCTTGAGGCACTTGATCATGTTGCCCTCGTCCACCGAGGTATCCACGACCTTGATCTTGGTGATGCCAAGTTCGCCAATCTGTTTAACGACCGCCTTCGAGAGCGGCTCAAACGCGCGTGCCACAACGAGACCTTTTTCCTCGTCTGCGACGTCGTTCACGAGCACGCGGTTCTGCAAATCTTCAATCTTCTCGGCTTCCTTCACCGTCAATTCCTCGATGGTGTAGAACAGCTTCAAAATTTCCTCGTCCGTGCCGCGGAGCAGACCCGGATCTTCCTTCGACTTGCTGCCTTTTTCTTTTTCCTCGTGGTCGAGGAACGACAGCGCGCGGAAGAACGTCGTCGTCAAAAATTTCCGGCGACGTTTTTTGCGGTCGAGATAAACGTAGAGCAAATCGCTCGTGTCGAACATCGCTTCATACCAGGAACCGCGATCAGGAATGACGCGGAAGCTGTGAAGCATTTTACCATTCGGATGCTGGGTCGCTTCAAACGCGATACCCGGCGAGCGGTGCAACTGCGAAACGACCACACGTTCCGCGCCATTGATGACAAACGTGCCTTGCGGCGTCATCAGCGGGAGTTCGCCCATGAAAACTTTTTCTTCCTTCGCGCTTTTGCCATCGTCCTTCAACAGAAACGTGACGTAAAGGGGTGCGCCATAAGTGGTGCCTTCACGCAGGCATTCCAGCCAGTCCACCTTCGGAGCGCCCACTTCGTAGGAATCGTAGGCCAGCTCGACCTTTTCGTCGTAGCTCTTGATCGGAAATACTTCCTGAAAAACAGATTCCAGCCCGGTGAATTTGTTGCGCTTTTTGGGCGACACGTCGGCTTGCATGAATTCCGCGTAGGAGTTCGTCTGCAACTCGATCATGTTCGGCGGAATAACGATTTCCTTGATTTTACCGAAGTTGATACGTTCTGTGGATCGCGATGGCATTTTTTATTTTCTGTTAGGCACGGCACACGCCGCACCGATTTTCACTTAACGACACAAGGCAAGCCCGTCGTCTTAAACGACCAGCTTGCCAACCGGCAACCGATGTTTCTACCAAACTAAAATTGTCAATGTGTCCCGCCTTTTGCGGGGATAAAATGGGGCGACGGCTACACGCCGCCGCCCCGAAACCGAGCAACTTACTTGACTTCGACTTTCGCGCCCGCTTCTTCGAGCTTCTTCTTGGCGGCGTCGGAATCAGCTTTGTTCGCACCTTCGAGCAAGGTCTTCGGCGCACCTTCAACCAAAGCCTTGGCTTCGGCGAGACCCAAACCGGCCTTCACTTCACGAACAGCTTTGATGACGGCGATCTTCTTGTCGGCCGGAACCGAGGCGAGGATCACGTCAAAAGTGTCTTTGGCTTCGGCCGGAGCGGCCGCAGCACCACCAGCAGCAGCGCCACCAGCAGCGACCGCGACGGACGCGGCGGCGGAGACGCCCCACTTGGTTTCCAGTTGTTTCACGAGTTCGGCGGCTTCGATAACCGTCAACTTGCTCAATTCTTCTACGATGTTTGCGAGGTCTGCCATAATATTACTTTTGCTTTCTTTGTTGTCGTCTCGTCGTCTGCCGGCGCCCCGGCAATTTTCAGTTCACGGCCTGCGAACCGACGATTTACGTTTTTGTTTCTTGTTGGTTTTTCCGGTTTGAAATTAAAAACTTCAAACCAAAATTGTTTAAGCCGGTTGTTCGACTTTTTCCGCTTTGGCCTTGATGACCGCGGCGATTTTCGTTCCGGGAGCGTTGAACAGCCCGAGCAATTTCGCCCGGAGCACTTCGAGGCTCGGTAAATCGGCATACGCCAGCAGCGTATCCGGTTCGACGCGTTTGTTGTCCAAGAAGCCGAACTTGAGTTTCAACTTGTCGAACTCCGCCGCGAAATTCTTCAACGCCTTGGCGGCGACGAAAATGTCTTTCTTGCCCGTGACCACCGCGATTTGTCCGGCAAGACTGCCGTTCAATTCGCCGATGCCCGCTTCCTTCGCCGCCACGTTGAACACGGTGTTTTTAACAACGTGAATCTCCGCGCCCGCTTGGGTGAGGCGTTTGCGCAACTCCGAGAGGTGCGCCACTTTCAGACCTTGATAGCCGACGACGATAAAAAACGGCGAGGCGTTCAACCGGGCTACATATTCACCCGTCAATAATTTTTTTTCAGCACGCATGGTAATTCCTTTTAGTTGGCGGCAAATTCACGGATGTCCACACGCACGGGCGGACTCATCGTCGCCGACAGCGTGCATGAATTGATGTAAGCACCCTTCAAACTGTTCGGGCGCGCCTTGGCCACGGCTTCGATTACCGCGCGGGCGTTTTCTTCAATGTGTTCCGGGCTAAAGGAAGCTTTGCCCACAATGACGTGAACATTCGCGGCCTTGTCCACTTTGAATTCAACGCGACCAGCTTTCACTTCCTTAACCGCCTTCGCCGTGTCTTCAGTGACGGTGCCGGTTTTCGGATTCGGCATGAGGCCGCGTGGTCCGAGAACTTTGCCGAGTTTACGAACTTCGATCATCGCTTCGGGCGTCGCAATCGCGACATCAAAATCGTTCCAGCCAGAATTGCACTTGGCAATCATGTCTTCAAAACCAACGTTTTCCGCGCCGGCAGCTTTCGCCGCGTCCGCCGCGTGGCCTTTGGCGAAAACGAGCACGCGCACCGTCTTGCCGCTGCCGTGGGGCAACGGAACCGTGCCGCGAACCATCTGGTCGGATTGCTTCGGATCCACTCCGAGGCGAAACGCAAGATCAATGGTTTCGTTAAATTTGGCTTTGGGGAATTTGGCGAGGACGCCAACGGCTTCCTTGAGCGGATAGGCTTTTTTGCCGTTCACAACTTCAAGTGCCTTTTTGTATCTTTTGCTGGGCATTTTTATTTTTGCGGTGCATGCGAGCTTTTGGCTCTCCCGCGATTGTTTGTTTTTGATTAACCGACAACTTCAATCCCCATGCTGCGCGCGGTGCCGGAAATCAGACGAACCGCCGCTTCTTCCGAATTAGCATGGAGATCTTTGGATTTCATTTTGATGATTTCCAAAATCTGTTTGCGCGTGACCTTGCCGACTTTGTCTTTATTCGGCGTCTTGGAGCCAGCCGTGATACCGGCGGCTTTTTTGAGCAGCACAGACGCGGGCGGCGACTTGGTGATGAACGTGAATGACTTATCTTGATATACCGTGATGACCACGGGAATGATCAAGCCGGCGTCGTTCTTGGTCGCGGCGTTAAATTCTTTGCAGAAGCCCATGATGTTCACGCCGTGCTGACCGAGCGCGGGGCCGACGGGCGGCGCGGGATTGGCCTGACCGGCCGGAATCTGCAACTTGATCTGTCCTGTAATTTTCTTTGCCATAAAATTCTATTAAGCTTTTTCGACTTGCCAGTATTCGAGTTCGACCGGCGTATTGCGTCCAAAAATATTGACCGTGACTTTCAACTTACCGCGTTCCGGATCAATTTCTTCAATGACACCACTGAAATTCAGGAACGGACCATTGTTGATTTTCACCGTCTCGCCAACCGCAAAATTGACTTTCGGTTTTTCTGTTTCTTCCGACGCGGAAATCTGCACCTTGATGGCGTCAACTTCTTCCGTCGGCGTCGGCTGCGGCGGATCGCTCAAAAAGCCGATGACCCCCTGCGTTTCCTTGATGAAATACCAAGGCTTTTCAATGATGCGATGCTCGTCGTCGAGCAGCACCATGTCCACAAAAACATAACCCGGCCACAACTTGCGATTGGACACGGTTTTTTTCTGATTGCGAACTTCGACAACTTTTTCAATCGGCACCATGACTTCTTTGATGAAGTCCTTCATTTCTTCGGTCTTGACGCGCTTTTCAATGCTGTCTTTGACCTTGTTTTCCTGGCCCGAAAGCGTCTGGATGATGAACCACTGGTTGCGCATGAAAATATAAAATTATTGACGCTTGGATTGGATGACTAGCCAGCCAGCATAGCCGACCAACATCACAGCCGCCAAAGCAAAAGCGTTAAAGGCCGTGTGATACAAAATTGCATCAATGGCCACCACAAACCCACCCAATAGGGCAACCATGATGATGATAAGCGCAGTTGAGCCTTTAAGCTCTTCCCAGCTCGGCCATGCGCACTTTTTTAGCTCTTCGCGTGTCTCAGCAACATAAGCCGCCAAGCGCTGAACCTGCCCCTGCCACCAAAGGTAGCCAAATACAGCTCCAATGACCGCTGCCCAAATTCCAATATGTATCCAGTTATTCACAAAATTTATCCGGACTTGCGCGAGCCACCGCCCGCACATTTAAACCGTCTTTCCTTCGCACCAGATGAGCTGGCGGAGAGGGAGGGATTCGAACCCCCGTTAGGCTTTCGCCTAAAGCGGTTTTCAAGACCGCCGCGATAGACCACTCTGCCACCTCTCCACTTTAGCAGACTGGCACGGCAGGCAGGACTTGAACCTGCAACCAATGGTTTTGGAGACCACTACTCTACCAATTGAGCTACTGCCGTAACCGTCCAAAACACCGCCGCATCTTCGGACAAAAAGGGAGCACGGAGGTTGAAACTCCGCGCTCCCGAAACTAATTCGCATTTAAGCGATGACTTCCACCACGATGCCGGAACCGATGGTGCGGCCGCCTTCGCGAATCGCGAACTTAAGACCTTTTTCCATCGCGACCGACTTTTGCAATTCGATTTCCACCGAGACGTTATCACCCGGCATCACCATTTCAACGCCGGCCGGCAGCGTGAGCGTGCCGGTGACATCGGAGGTGCGGAAGTAAAATTGCGGACGGTAATTGGTAAAGAACGGCGTATGACGACCACCTTCATCCTTGGTCAAAACGTAAACTTCCGCTTTGAACTTCGTGTGCGGCTTGATGGATCCCGGCTTGGCCAAAACCATGCCGCGTTCCACTTCGTCCTTGGTCGTGCCACGGAGCAGCACGCCGACGTTGTCGCCAGCACTCGCCGAATCCAGCAGCTTACGGAACATTTCGATGTCCGTCGCAACCGTCTTGCGCGTGTCTTTCAAGCCGACGATTTCAACTTCTTCCATCTTCTTGAGAATACCACGCTCCACACGACCGGTCACAACGGTGCCACGACCTTCAATCGTGAACACGTCTTCGACGCACATGAGGAACGGTTTGTCCACTTCGCGGGTCGGGTCAGGAATAAAGCTGTCCAGAGCTTCGAGCAAAGCGGCGATCTGCGCTTCACCTTCCGGCTTACCGGCGAGAGCCGCCGTAGCGGAAGCACGAACGATTGGCGTGGTGTCGCCGGGGAAACCATACTTCGTGAGCAATTCACGAATTTCCATTTCGATGAGCTCAAGGAGGTCGGCGTCAGCCAAGTCAACCTTGTTCAAGCAAACAATGATGCTCGGCACACCAACTTGGCGGGCAAGCAGAATGTGTTCGCGCGTCTGCGGCATCGGGCCGTCAGCAGCACTCACCACAAGAATCGCACCATCCATCTGCGCGGCACCGGTAATCATGTTCTTCACATAGTCAGCGTGGCCAGGGCAGTCAACGTGCGCATAGTGGCGCTTAGGAGATTCGTATTCGACGTGCGACACCGCGATAGTCACGGTCTTCGTTTCGTCACGGACGGTGCCGCCCTTGGTGATGTCCTTGTATTCAATCAAGGGCGCCATACCTTTGCGGTTTTGCACCGCAACAATGGCGGCGGTCAACGTGGATTTACCATGGTCAACGTGACCGATGGTGCCGACGTTGACGTGCGGTTTGGTTCTCTGAAATTGCTCTTTGGCCATGTGATTTCGTGTGTTGCTGTTTTCGTTTTTGTTTTAACTGGAGCCCAAGATCAGGATTGAACTGATGACCTCGTCCTTACCAAGGACGTGCTCTACCAACTGAGCTACTTGGGCATCCAAAAATCTATTGTTCAAGCCCGAATCGTAAAGCGACAAAAAACCAACCCTCTCAACTTTCTTCCGAAATAGAGAGGGCTTCGGTTTTTGAATTTTACGGCTCTGACTGGCGCAAGTTAGGTAACTGGGGACGGAGAGTCAATAATTTTTTTATTTTTCTTTTGGTCGAGTAACACCCGCGCCCGCGCCAAGGCACTTTCCATGTCGCCGCTGACGTTTGCCTCGCCTATCTTTTCCATAAAACCCGCCCGCATCAGCGCAAACAAAGGCTGGGAATGCGGCCCGCACAAAATTAAATCCTTCCGGTCGCGCCGCAATTTTTCCAGCAAATCTTCCAGCGCATCCAAACCCGTCGCATCGAGCGCCAGCACATCGCGCATCCGCAAAATTAAAACTTCCGGCAATTGTCCGGCGTCGCGCAGTGAAGTTTCCAGCTTGTCCGCCGCGCCAAAAAAGAATGCACCGAAAACACGGAAAACCATCACTCCCTGTGGAATTATTTTCCCTTCAGTCTGCTGCCCCGGCGCATTGCCCTGCGTCACTTGCGCGTCCGGTTCCACCTGCGCGGTTTCTGCCATGCGTTTCACCATCAGCGCCGACGCCAGAATCAGCGATGCGCCAACCGCTGTCGGCAAATCCACCGCCACGGTCAACCCAAATGCACACAGAAAAATAATCGTGTCGCTCTTCGGCCATTTGTTCAATCGCTTGAATTGATGCCATTCACCCATGCGCAGGGATACGACCACCAGCACCGCGCTCAATGCTGCCAACGGAATATGTTTAGCCAGCGGCGCAGCCACGAGCAAAATCACGAGTAAGGTCAGGGAGTGAATCATTCCCGCCACTGGCGTCTTCGCGCCGCTGCGGACATTGGTTGCCGTGCGCGCAATCACACCAGTTGTTGGCATGCCGCCAAAAATTCCCACCACGACATTCGCAATCCCCTGCCCCATCAATTCCTGATTCGAGTCGTGCCGGTCATCAATCATGCCGTCCGAAACCACCGCGCAAAGCAGCGATTCAATCGCGCCCAACACCGCGACCGTCAGCGCCGCCGGCACCAGCGCGCGCCACGCATCGAGCGACAACGACGGCCAATGCGGCAGCGGCAAACCACGTGGCATTTCGCCGAACTGCGAAAACAAAGTTTGAATTCCCGCCTGCTCGTCCCAATGAAAAAACTTCACCGCGAGCGACGCCAGCACGATGACCACAATCGAACCCGGCAGCCGCCGTCCTAATTTTTTTGGCCAGAACCAAATCGCCAGCGTGGCCGCCGTCGCCAGAAAAACCGTCGGCCAATTCAGTTGAAAGTTTTCCACCAGCGCGCGCAGCTTGCCGACGAAATCCGGCGGCAGCTTTTGCGGCAGTCCGAAGAAGTCCTTTATCTGCGTGCTTAAAATGATGATTGCAATGCCGCTTGTAAAACCGGTCACGACCGGAAACGGAATATATTTGATCATCGTGCCGAGCTTGCACGCGCCCAGCACAAATAAAATTACACCCGCCATTAACGCGCAAACCACCAGCGCCTGAGGCCCGTGCAGCAACACTATCGGCGCAAGCAGCGGCACGAACGCGCCCGCCGGCCCGCCGATTTGCACGCGCGAACCACCGAGCGCGGAAACTAAAAAGCCGCCGACGATGGCGGTGAAAATTCCGATTTCCGGTTTGAGTCCCGACGCAATCGCCAAGGCAATTGCCAGCGGCAAGGAAACAATTCCCACAATCAAACCCGCCGTGAGGTCGGCAAAAAAAGTCTGCGCTGAATAATTTTTCAGCGCGTCAAACAGCCGCGGTCGAAATGAAAAAGCAAAGTTCACTTTCAAGGGAACAGAAAATATTCCTTGAATTTGATTGTGCGCCGGAAACCAAAAAACTCAATCGAATTTACTTTGCAGATATTGGTCTTTGCTACGCTCCCCCCAAATTCACGCACGCGGATGCGCCGCGTCATAAGCCCGCTTCAAGCGTTCGGTTGTGACGTGCGTATAAACCTGCGTCGTGATGAGGTGCGCGTGACCGAGCAGCTCCTGTACGCTGCGCAAATCTGCACCGGCGTCTAGGAGATGCGTCGCGTAGCTGTGCCGTAATTTGTGCGGCGTCAGACTAGGATCTAGTCCGGCGATGGATAAATATTTTTTAAGTCGTCGCGAAAGTTGCAGCGGCGACAACGGCGCGCGTTTTTTTGTTTCGGCGAAAAAAACCGGCATCGCGCCGCCCGGCGCTTGTTTGAACGTGTTCCAATAATCTTGAATCGCCATCAACGCTGGTTTACCAACCGGCACGAGCCGTTCCTTTTTGCCTTTGCCGCGCACGCGGACGATTTGCTCGCTCCAGTCAATATCTTCACCACGCAAACCGCATAGTTCGCTTACACGCAGGCCGCAGGAATAAATCATTTCAAGCACCGCGACATCGCGCAACGCCGCGATTTGAGAAATCGGCCGGCCAGCTTTTTTCTCTTTCTGAATTTTCAACAACTCAAATGGCGCAATCAACAAAGCTTCCATTTGCGGCTTCGTCAAAAATTTCGGTAGCCGTTTTTCCGGCTTCGGCAGCGACAGATTTTTTATCGGCGAACTTTCCGTGACGCCGTGCCGCATCAGAAATTTGTAAAATGTCCGCAGCGCGGAAAACCGCAGTTGCGTGGCGGCGCGGCTTAAATTATTCCGACCCAGAAAACGGACGAAGCCGCGGAAGTCATCGCGTTGCAGTTTTTCCCAAGCTGGCGGCGACTTGCGCTCGTCCAAATGCCAGCGAAAAAATTCCGTCAACGCTTGCGAATAATTCCTTTGCGTGTAAACCGAAGCGCCGCGATCCGTCGCCAGATGCGCGAGAAATTTTGCAATCCACTTGTCGCGGACTTCCGTGTTTTCGCCGGTCGGTTCGGAATTCAATTTCAAGCGCGACAGGTAAGCCGAAATTTCCCCGAAGTCAACGGCGGCAATTTTCCCACCACACTGACGGCGATTTTATTTTTAAGCTGGAGCAAATCCTCAATTTGCGACGCCACTTGTTTTAATTCTTTCGCGCCCGGAATTTCACGATCCAGAATAAACTGCAAATCGCAGTCACCTTTTTCACTTTGCCGCAGTTGATAATGCGCGATGCCGCACACATCACTAAAACAACGGTCAACTTCCAAAGTCGTCACGCGGCGACCATCGCCTCTCAGCAACGCATCGCGCGCGCGGCCGTGCACAAAATAATGACTCGCGTAAGGTTGCTCGACGCGCTCGACCAGATCGCCGATGCGATAGCGCACGAGCGGCATGATTTCGTTCGTGAGCGTCGTCACCACCAAATCGCCGATGCCGCGTTTGTCCGGCGCGATGATTTCGTAGTAAACATCGTTGTGGCTGGCTTTCATTTCGCCGCGTTCGTTTTCCATCAACAAATGTCCGGTCTCCGTCGAGCCGTAAAAATTAAAAACTGGCACACCGAAAACACGCGCCAAAATTTTCCGGTGAACCACGCTGACAAATTCGTAGCTACACAAAATAAATTTCACCGACGGAAATTTTATTCCATTGCGCTCGCAATACAGCGCGAACCACGCACCGTGCACCGGATCCAGATCCAGAAACACCGGCGACCATTCAAAAAATTCTTCCACCATGCGAGCGAACTCCGCGTCCGTCAGCAAAAACGGAATGCGCGCCTGATTCACAAATAAAGTTTCGCCGACCGTGCGCGCCAGTTTGGAAGTGTAGTTGGAAAAACAGACCAGCCCGTTGCAAACCGGCGGCACGAGCGTCGCGCGCCGCGCGTGCGGATGCGTATCCAAAATTTGCGCGACAAATTTATTCAGCCGCAACACGCGCGCTTCCTGTTCGTTCCACCAGCCGCGACCGAACAACACCGGCGTCCTCTCTTCTGAACTGCCAGATGTATGCTCCAGCTCCACAGAATTACTTTCCAAGAGCGCGTCAAGATTTTGACCAGCACGGAGAAAATTGTTTGGAAAATTTTGACGCAAGTCGCGCTTGCCGATCAGCGGACGCAGAAAAAAGTTTTGCCCGCATTCGGCACGATACAGCGGGACATCGCACCAGCGCGGAAAAAATTCTTCCAGCCGCGCCAACTGCGCCGTCTCGTCAATGATTTCGGGAGTCGCCAACATCTTGCCCATACAGATGCACCAAGTTTGAAATTTTTCCAGTCCGATGTGGATTTATTTACGGGCGCGGCTCACAAAAAATCCAAAACCAACCGCACAAAATCCTCGGGCGCATCGGCGTGAACCCAATGATTCGCCGAGGCGATGGTCTGGATAACCGCCAGCGGAAACAGCCGACGGATTTCAACCTCATCAGCTGGATTGACGTAATCTGACTCGCCACCGCGAATAAACAGCGCTGGTTTATCAAATTGATTTCGCAGACTCAAAACCTCGCCCAGCCGCGAATAATTTTCCGCAACGCCGCGCAAATTCATTTTCCAAATGAATTTTCCATGCTCGTCGCGGCCGAGATTTTTCAAAAGAAACCGGCGCAGATTGAGCGACGGTATTTTCGGTTCCAAAGCGACTTCAATCTCCGCCCGCGTCTGGAATGAATTTAAATCCACCGCCAGCAACGCCTCAAAGATGTGGTCATGCGCACGTTTGTAAGCGCGCGGAGCCATGTCTACAACAACAAGTTTTTTTACGCGTGCCGGAAAATCCAGCGCGAACTGCATCGCCACCTTACCGCCCATCGAATGGCCGATGACATGCGCACTTTCAATTTTGTGAGTTTCGAAAAACTTCTCCATGTCAGCGGCCATGAGCGGATAATCCATTTCCGCGTGATGCGGCGAATGACCGTGGTTGCGCAGGTCGGGCGCGAAGACTTGAAATTTCTCCGCCAGCTTTGGCGCGACGCCAAACCAGTTGTCGCCGGAACCAAAAAGCCCGTGCAACAACACTAGCGGCTCACCGTGGCCGAGTTGTTTGAAGTGAAGCTGCATCAAACAAAACAACTGATTCAATTCCACGTCAATTTTTTCTCCATACAACGACTAGCGGATGAGGTAGCATCACAAAGATATTGGAATTCGTATCGAGAGGAACCATCCATCGTTGTGCAATCATGTATTTCCCATCCGAAGCCACAATCCCATTCTCGGGAAAGCTGGCAATTTTTTTGCCAGAAGCAATGTCGATGATTTTCTGTCCGTATCTGACATATTGCTCATCTACAAAACTAACCGCCGGATGCTCATATTTGTTAGATGAAACCAAGCTGTTGATTTTTGTTCCATCCAGAAAGCGGAAAAAATTAACGTGGCCTTCCTGAGATATTGCGACAACCGAACGTTTGGGCGAAATGGCGAATCTTGCTTGGTATCGGTGATCGTTCCATTCGTTTTCTTCAATAGGACAATTCCATTTCTGCTCTTCATTCCCACCGGGAATCTTCAGGAGTCGAAATTGAGGTTTTTGTCCGCGCCAATCACCTTTTCCATTTGATAATTGAACCGAAGCAAATCTGCCAGCTTGGTTATTTGTAGGAGTATCAACAAAGAGAAACTCCTCATCAGTCAATCCATCTTGTTTTAGCACGACATTGAACGAACTGGCGTCGAACACCTGTGAGCGACGGTAATTTCTTAAAATCAGATACGGGCCAACCTCCTGCAAACCACGCGCATCTTTGTCAGCATCTATGCTTCGCTCCAAAGAAAAATTTTGCGCTTTTTCATCAAGCAACCAAATCTGCAGATTTCCAGGCACATCACCCCGTGCAATCGCACCACGATAAGTAGCCAATTTGCGGCCATCAGAAAAAAAAGTTGCTGCTGTATATTGGTCTGCAAATTTGGGCAGTTTTCCAACAGCCTTTCCTGTTTGTGTGTCCCAAATGGTGGGCTGGCTGTCTGGGATAATTGTAATGAAACGACCGTCGCTGGAAACAATCAAGCTACGTTGTTGCCAACTATCTGGTTCAGGCGAGCCGAAGCTGCGTATCAACTTTCCATCGTCGATGCCAAAAACCCGAATCGCATGCTCGCCATCCACAACGACAAATTGATTGTTGGTTAGAAATGAAACGAGGTTGTAGTTGCCGGGCTTCGCCGGCGGAACGGTTGGCCCAATGCCGCTCGCGGCACCGCTCTCACATCTGAAGGATTCAATGACTGCTACTTGCTTCCAATAGCCGTCTGTCTTGGGTTCTATTGCTACGCGCTTTTCAAGCGCCTGCAAGTCAGACCAATGGTTTGTGCCGCCGGAAGCTCCCGTCCATAGAACCGCGACAGGTAATAAAAATAAGGGTAATCTCAGCTGCATAAATAGCTTTCGATCACGTCATTCCTCTTCCCGCGTCGGAAACTCAAAGGTAATTTTTCCCTTCTTGTCCATGACGAGCAGCGCCGGAAACGGTTTGCCGGATTTGGAAATGAATTTTTCCATCACATCGCTCTTCTTGTCCTTAAGAATTTTTGCCGCCTGCACCGCGTCAATCGGCTGTTCCAGAATCGTCTTGCCGATCTTGAATTTGCACGACTTGGCTTCGAGTTGCGAATTCTCGCACAGATAACCCGCCTCGGTGTCGCAGACATTGCCGCCGCACTTCGGGCATTTGCCGACAACAGCTTTGCCGGTGAAATCAATCTTCGGCGGCGGCTCGGCAGGCGCGCCAGCCTTGCCCTTGCCTTTTTTCTCGCGCGGCGCGAATTCAAACGCCGTCTTGCCGTCCTTCAGCACCAGGAACGCCTCGAACTTCCGGTTGTTTTTCTTCGAGACAAATCCCTTGAGCAAGTCCGTCTTGCCCGTCGCCAGCAATTTCTGGATCTGCGCCGGTTCAATGGTCTGCTGCAAAATGATCTTGCCGCTGCGGAATGTGCAGGTCTTCTCCGGCGCTGCTTGTTTCTCGCAAACGTAATTCATGCCGGCGTCATAGACGTTCCCGCCACAGGAAGGACATTTGCCGAGCGGTTCTTTGCCGGTGAAATCCACGGGCGCGCTGGCTTCGCCGTCTTTGTTCTGGTCGTTGCCGAAATCAAACTCCGGCTTGAACTCCGCGTTCATCTTGATGATGGCGGCGAACGGGAATCCCTGTTTGCTGCGGAACCCTTGCAGCGGCCCGACCACTCCCTTGGTGATGAGTTCTTCCACTTCGGAAATCTCCAATTGCCGGCTCGCCACGATTTTCCAGAGCGCGAAATCGCACTTCTGGCACTGGAATTTTTTGTAGTTCTCCAGGATCTCGCCGCCGCATTTCGGACACGGCACGGTCAGCTTGCCGTAATCGCCGGGCACGGTGTCGCTCTCGTGCAGCTTCGCTTTCGCCACCATGTCGCGCGTGGCGTCGGCGATCTCGCCCATGAAATCATCGCGCTTCATCTTGCCCCGCGCCATGAGGTTCAATTTGAATTCCCATTCGCCCGTCAGCTCCGGCGAGATGAGTTGCGGGATATCCAGCCCGCGCAACAGTGTGATGAGCGAAAATGCCTTCGCCATCGGCTGCAATTCGCGGCCATTGCGGGTGATGTATTTTTCCCAGAGCAACCCTTCGATGATCGTCGCGCGGGTGGCGGGTGTGCCGAGGCCTTTGTCCGACATCGCCTCACGCAATTCTTCGTCGTCGATCAATTTGCCCGCGCCTTCCATCGCACCGAGCAGCGTCGCTTCGGAATAGCGCGCCGGCGGTTTGGTGACGTTCGCTTCGACTTCGATCTTCTCCGTCTTGACCGTCTCGCCGGCTTTCACCGGCGCAAGCGTCGGCGTGTCGTCGGACTCTGCGGCTTCTTTGCCATAAACGGCGAGCCAGCCCGCGTTGACCATGACTTTACCTTCGCTCTTGAACGGCTCGTTCTCGACGCGAGTGATGCGCGTGGTCACGAGGAATTCTGCCGGCGGATAAAAGATCGCAAGGAAACGTTTCGTGACGAGATCGTAAAGTTTCTGCTCCGGTTCGCTCAACGCTTTCGGCGCCACGAGCGTGGGAATGATGGCGAAGTGATCCGAGACTTTCGCGTTGTTGAAGATGCGTTTGTTCGGGCGGACCCAGCCGTTCTTCAAAATGTTTTCCGCATGCGTGCCGTAACCGCTACCCGCCAACATGGCCATCGTCTGCTTGACCGTCTCGATGTAATCCTCCGGCAATGCGCGGGAATCCGTTCTCGGATACGTCAGGACCTTGTGTTTTTCGTAAAGGGCCTGCGCCAGACCAAGCGTGTTCTTGGCGGAGAACCCGAATCGTCCATTCGCCTCGCGCTGCAAGGTGGTCAAATCATAGAGCGCGGGCGACATCGAGGTCGTCGGCTTGCTCTCTTCGGTGACGATGCCCGGCTTGCCGAGGCATTTCGCTTTGATCGCTTCGGCGAACGCCACGTCCCAGATGCGCTCTTGCTTGAGCTGGTCGTCGCCTTCCTTCTTGGCAAATTTTTCATCGAACCAGCGCCCGGGATATTCGCCCGCCGCCGCGCCGAACGTTCCATGGATTTCCCAATAGTTACGGGAAACAAATTTTTTGATCTTCTCCTCGCGCTCCACAAGAATCGCCAGCGTCGGGGTCTGCACGCGGCCAACTGTCGTGAGGTGAAAACCGCCGGTCTTGGAATTGAATGCTGTCATCGCGCGCGTGCCGTTGATGCCGATGAGCCAGTCCGACTCGGAACGACAGGTCGCCGCGTCGGCGAGCGGAATCATTTCGTTGTCCGTGCGCAGATGCGCGAAGCCGTCGCGGATCGCGGCGGGCGTCATAGATTGCAGCCATAGCCTTTGGATGGGCTGCTTGGCCTTCGCATATTGAACGATGTAACGGAAGATCAATTCACCTTCACGCCCGGCGTCGCATGCATTCACGATGGCGGAGACATCCTTGCGCTTGATGAGCTTCACGAGCACTTTCAGGCGCGCTTCATTCTTCTCGATCGGCAACAGATCAAAATGCGGCGGAATCACCGGCAAGTGCGCGAACGTCCATTTGCCGCGCTTCACCTCGAACTGTTCCGGCACGGCGATGGTCAACAAATGACCGACCGCCGACGAGATGACATACTGGTCGTTCTCGTAGTGATCCGCGTGCTTTTCGAACTTGCCGAGCGCCTTGGAGATATCTCCGGCGACCGACGGCTTTTCCGCGATGATAAGTGTTTTTCCCATGCGACTTGGCAAACTCTTAAGCTGCACGACGCCGGTAGCGCAACTTAAATTTTTTGACGAACCAAATTTTCTCGACCACGTATGGGCACGGTTTTAGGAATCAAAAAACACGCAGAGTTAGATTTTTTGGGGACAGATCTGAAGAGTAAAACGGTTTAGATTCACCGCGTCTTTGCCGCTCACGCGTGACCGAAATGCCGTAATACTTGATACACGAGGAGCGCCGCGACATACGCCAGCCCAGTCATGTAGGCGATTTGAAACAGCGGCCATTTCCAACTGTTCGTCTCGCGCCGCACGACGGCAGTGGTGGACAAACATTGCGCCGCCAAAATATAAAACACCAACAAGCTCGCGCACGTCGCCACATTGAAAATCGGCGTGCCGTCCGTGCGTTTCGCCTGCCGTAAGGTGCTGTAAAGTGACGTCTGATTATTTTCCGCTGCGTCCTTGCCCACGCCATAAACAATCGCGAGCGTGGAGACAATCACTTCGCGCGCAGCGAAGGAGCTGATGATGCCGATGCCGATCTGCCAGTCGTAACCGAGCGGGGCGATGACCGGTTCGATCACATGACCGATTTTTCCGGCGAAGGAATTCTGCAGCGACCATTGCGCAGTCAGGCGACCCGCCGCATCGCGCAATTGTGAAGCCTGATTGGTATCGCCAGTTTTTTCAAATTGCACGGCTTGAGTGGTCATCGCCACGGCGGCGGCGGGCGGACTGGATTTCGGATAATAGGAAAGTGCCCACAGAATTAACGAAATCACGAGAATGACTGTGCCTGCTTGTTTCACAAAAATTTTCGCGCGGTCAGCCGTATGCAACAGCGCTGTGCGCAAACCGGGCACGCGATATGGCGGTAGTTCAATCATCAGCGGTTTGCTTTCGCCCGGCAAAATCGTCCGCCGGAAAATCATTGCCATGCCCAACGCCGCTATCACGCCCACCGCATAGGCAGCGGTGAAAACTAGAGCGGCTTTCAATGGCGAATGCGGAAACAGCAGCGCCGTGATCATGGCGTAAACGGGAATGCGCGCGGAGCACGCCATCAACGGCGTCACTAAAATAGTTACCAAGCGGTCGCGCGGATTTTCGATGACGCGCGTGGACATAATCGCGGGAATCGCGCACGCGTGCGCCGAAAGCAACGGCACGAAGGCTTTGCCCGGCAGACCGAGCTTGCGCATGATTTTGTCCATCACGAACGCCGCGCGCGACAGGTAGCCGGTGTCTTCCAGCAACGACAGTGCGAAAAACAAAATGCAGATCTGCGGCAGAAAAACCAGGATGCCACCGACGCCGCCAATGACGCCGTCCGACACGAGACTTTGCAAATCGCCCGCTGGCAAAACCGAAGTCGTCCACGTTTTGATGCCCGCGAACAAATGGTCAATTAACTCCATCGGGATTTGCGCCGCCCAGAAAATCAGCGCGAAAAGCGCGAGCATGACGACGTGAAAAACCGCCACGCCGATGACCGGGTGCGTAAAATAATCATCCAGCTTGTCCGTCCACACTGAGCGCGGAATGGTGGCGGCATCCATCACCCGCGTGGAAATCTGCTCCGTCCATTCATAGCGCGCCTGAAAGGTGCAGCCGGTGCAACCGCCACAGTTTGGGTCTACATGATTGGTCGCCTCGGGCATCGCGCCGGTGACGAGCCGGTTCAACTCCTGTTTCAGTTCGTCAATCCCTTCGCCGTTGCGCGCCGAAACCGGCATGACCACACAGCCGAGTTCATCGCGCAGTTTTTCCACATCGATACGGATGCCGTCGCGCCGCGCCATATCCATCATGTTCAACGCCACCACCACGGGAATTTTCAGCTCCAAAACCTGGCTCGCGAGAAAAAGATTCCGTTCGAGGTTTGTCGCATCAACAACAACTAGCGCGGCGTTCGGCTCGGTGTGCTCCAACTTTCCTTGCAACGCATCGGCGGCAAGTTTTTCGTCCGGCGATTGGCTGTCGAGGCTGTAAAGTCCGGGCAAATCAACCACGACAATTTGTTTGTGGTCCAGATGCAACCGGCCAACTTTGCGCTCAACCGTCGTGCCGGGAAAATTTGCCGTCTTGGCGCGCAGACCGGTCAGCGCGTTGAACAAAGTGGTTTTGCCGGCGTTGGGATTGCCGACGAGCGCGAGCGTGAACGCGTGAGATTGCGCCGCGGATGCCGCAGCCGGAGTTTCGTGGCAGGCACTCATGCGTGTTCGTCGTCGCGCATGGCGCAATGACCGGGCTGACAAATTTCCACGCGCACCCGCGCCGCCAGTTCGGCGGATAAACCCAGTCGCGACCCGAATATTTTCAGGATAAGCGGATTCCCCACGCGCACCAACTCCACGCGGCGTCCGACACAAACGCCCAATGTTTTCAAGCGATTGGTGTCCTCATCATCCGTCTCCACGCTGCGCACGACGGCACAGACGCGCGGCGGCAATTCATCCAGTCGCACCGTGGGAACCGGTTGTTCAATAGTTGTCACAACGATGACAAAATAGGGCTTCCGACCCGCAAGTCAAACCCTGCGCTGGCGCTGGTTGACGCCAGCAGCGCGGAAAAACAGTTTGTCTTCAAGGCTAAAAGTATATTCGTCACGGCGACAACCGGCTGCCGCCGGCTTGCGAAATATTGTCGGCCAATTGCGGTCGGCGCGAAGCAGATTGATAACCGCCCGTGCATCCGGCAGATTGACCGCGTGAAAATTTTTAATTTATTTGCGCTCGCGCTAATTGTTGCGCTTTTTTCTGGCTGCAATAAACCGGATGCGTCCACCACGCTAAACACGCTTACGGTGGACGACTTGCTGCCCAAGCATGCGCAGTCGAAACTGCCAACGATGAAGATTTATCTCGGTGCGGAAGTCCTCGACGCCGAGTTGGCGCTCAGTCAGGAGCAAGAGATGACCGGCATGATGTTTCGCACGAACATTCAAGAGACAGACGCCATGCTGTTCGTTCTGCCACTGCCACAGCGCGCCAATTTTTGGATGAAGAATTGTCCTGAATCCATCTCCGCCGCCTACATCACAACTGACGGTGTGATTCAAGAAATCCATCACCTTGAACAGAACGACACCAACGGCGTCGTTGCCGCGCGCGATGACATCCGCTTCGTTTTGGAAACCAAGGAAGGCTGGTTCACGCGTCACAACATCCCAACCGGCACAGTGATTCAGTCGGAAAAAGGTTCGCTGGCGGATACTTTTTTGAACCGTCGCTGACCGCCGCGCAAATTATTTTTCCGCGCCGTAGCGGCGCTCTGTGAGCGCCGCTACAACCAATCTGTTTGCGAAATTCTTTTTCCCGCTTACGATTCCGCCATGCTTTCGCTCGACCATCTCGCCGGATTGCTGGAACAAAACCGCACCGCAGCTTCTGCGCTTGTGAAGGAATTCTCCCTCGGCGGCAAAAAGTTCAGCTTTAATTCGCAGCCGGCCATCATGGGGGTCGTCAACTTGTCCGCCGATTCATGGTATCGCGAAAGCGTTTGTTTATCGGCGGATTCTGCGGTTGCGCGCGGGAAAGTTCTGGCAGCACAAGGCGCGCAGATCATAGATGTCGGCGCGGAATCCACGCTGGCGCACGCCGCGCGCGTCGGCAATGCCGCACAAAAATCCCAACTGGTTCCCGTAATTAAAAAATTGCGCGCCGAAAAAATTCTTGTTTCGGTCGAGACCTATTCACCCGCCGTCACACGCGCTTCACTCGAAGCGGGCGCGAACATTTTGAATCTCACCGGCACGACGGCTTCCAAAGAGATCTTTAAAATGGTCGCCGCGCACGATGCCGCCGTCATCATTTGTTACGTCGCCGGCAAAAACGTCCGCGAAGTCGGCGACTTCGATTTGAGCGCCGATCCGATACCGATGCTGCGGGAATTTTTCGCGCGGCAAATCGAGCTAGCGCAGAAATGCGGTGTGGAAAAAATCTTCCTCGATCCCGGCCTAGGTTTCTATTACCGGAATTTGCAGGACAGCGCCGTGCGCGTGCGCCACCAGATGAACATTTTCCTGAACACGTTCCGCCTGCGCGAACTCGGTTTTCCCGTCTGCCACGCCATGCCCCATGCGTTTGAATTTTTCGGCGAGGAAGTTCGCTGCGCCGAACCGTTTTTTGCAGTATTAGCCGCGCTGGGCAAGACGGATTTGTTCCGCACTCACGAAGTCCCGCGCATCAAAGCGGTGCTGGATACACTGAAAGTTTTTTGAATCTCACGCAAAGGCGCGAAGGCGCAAAGTTGGAATTCTTCGCAGCTTTGCGCCTTTGCGTGAGACTTATTTTCGGCGGCAGAGAAAAACGCCTTCCTCTTCCGATTTTGAAATCCATTCGCCGGACACTTCCAAGCCGTGACGTTGAAGAATCTGCCGGGCCAGCACAGGCGTGTAGCGATAGGAAAAGAAAAGTTGGATGGACTCGCCGCGTGCAAAAGAAAATTCCTGTCCGTCCACTCTAATTTTCTTGGCGCGCCGAAAGTGGAATCGCGCGACCACGCGTTGCAAATCCAAAACGCCAGCTTCGATTTTGAAACGCATATCGCCATCACGTGCTTCCACGCCGAGATCAGACAGAAACGTCAAAAGCCAGTCGCGTGTGAGCGGATTATCATATTGCGGCAGAATTTTCTCCATGCCGACGGCGTAATTTTTGCCCGGCGCAAGGTTGGCGCTGAACAGCAGAAAATCATTGGGGCACAATAGTTCTACGAGTTTCGGAAAAATCTGGCGCGGCTCAAAATTCGGAATCATGCCAAAAAATGTGACGAGCCGCGCGGCGCGCGGCGGGCAGGTTTCGGACAAGAGCGCGGATAAATTTTCCGCCGTCGCCAAGTCGCAAACGAAGGGTAAACATTTTTCCGGCGGCAGGATTTTCAGAGCGGCTTCACGCGCAACCAAAACCATCGCGACACTGACATCGCCGGGTGCGTAGGAATTTTTTTTGCGGCACGACCGCAATTGTTTCAGCAGCTGCACGTCCTTTTGCCCGCCGCCGCAGCCGAGGCCGATGACGTGGACAGATTTACTTTTGATTTTTTTGGCGGTGGCGATGAAAGCTTCGTCGTAAGTTGTCAGGCAATTTTTGTCGTAGCGCGCGGGTGAATGCGCCTCGTGTAACGCGAGCCATTTTTGAGTTTGCTTGAGGTTGTCGTAGTGAAATTTGTGGTTCACGCGCCGCGTGCGCAGCGAGGCGAGAAAATCGCGACGGACGTTTTCAGGAAACTGGCTCGGGTCAATCGCAACTGAAACGCCGCTATTCATAAGCGATTATCTTTGGGGGAAAATCTGGTAGAGCAACAGATAAATCACGACGCCGGTGACGGAAACATACATCCACAGCGGCCACGTCCAGCGTGCGATTTTTTTGTGCGCTTCAAAGTTTTGTTTCCGCGCGCGATTCAATGTCATCAAAATCATCGGCACAATGGCGGCAGCGAGAATTGTGTGCGTAATCAGAATCGTCAGATAAATCGGGCGGAACCACGCGGGATTGAGAAAGCGCGTCGGACCTTGGTGCAACACAACGCCAAGCCAAATGTGATAGGTCAGATAACAGCCAAGAAAAATCACCGACGTGCTGAAGGCTGAAATCATGCAGTTGCGATGCGCGATTTTATTTCCGCGTTTGATGTGGAAAAATCCCAGCGCGAGAAAGACTGCGCTCAAGGCGTTGAGCGTCGCGTTGACGACGGGTAAATCGTGAATGGTCATGGTTCGTTTTCCAGCAACCGGATAGTTTTCAAAATGCGCGGCTGGACGGAGTTTGTCCAATCCACGCCGTCACCGCCGGTTTCAAAAAAACCGCGCAGGCGGGCGTGTTTATCTACGATGACAAAAATTGTGGTGTGAATGAAAAGATCGGCGACGTCTTTCTGGTCGGCGGGTTTCACCGGCACGGCGCTTAATTTCAGGCTGCCGCTGGCGAGCGCGGCGATTTCCATTTTGGTTCCGGTCAGAAATGTCCAGCGGTTGGCATCGGCGTTGAAGCGTTCACCATATTTTTTCAACACGGCAGGCGAATCAAATTCCGGATCCGTCGTAAGCGTGACGAGTTTGGCGGCGCTTTCGGGCGGTAAAACATTTTGCAGCGATTTCATCTGGCCGGTCATGCGCGGACACGGACCGGCGCAACGCGTAAAGATGATGTCGGCAATCCAGACGTGGTTGGTGAAATCCGCCAGCGCCGTAATCTGGCCGTCCTGATTGGTCAAAGTAAAATCCGCGATGGAACCGATGACTGGCAGTTGCGCGAGTTGGCGACTGCGATTGATCTGGAGAAACGAAATCAGCACCGCCAGTCCAAGCAGACCGGTGACGAAGCTGAAGCCCACCCAGATGGTGCGCTGTTGAGACTGGCCGGGTTCCGTCATAAAGTCCGTAGATTATGCACCGAAAAAAATTTGCCGCAAGCCAGCCGTCCGTGCGTGCGCCCGAATTGACGGTGAAAAGGCTTTTTCCCCATCGCAAAAATCCTTAACCTGCGGGCGTGTCTCTCAAACTTGGCGATAAAATCAACCTGACCATTCACGACCTTGCTTTCGGCGGCGAAGGCGTGGGGCGCATGGATGAATTTGTGGTGTTCGTGCCCTTCGTCATCACCGGCGAAACGGTCGAGGCGGAAATCACAGAGGTGAAAAAGAGTTTTGCGCGGGCGAAATTGTTGCGCGTCATCACGCCGTCGCCGGAGCGCGTCGCGCCGGAATGCAGCTACTACACACGCTGCGGCGGCTGCCAGTATCAGCACATTGATTACGCGGCGCAATTGCGCTTCAAACACAAGCAGATTGCGGATCTGTTTGAACGCGTCGGGAAGATTTCGCGCGCTGTCGTCGCGCCGGTGCTGCCCTGCCCTTCGCCCTATGCTTACCGCAACCGCATCATGATCCGCAGCCAGTGGAACGGCCCAGCGAAAAAATTGGAAATCGGTTTCATCCGCAGCGACCGGCCGTTCGTCGAGGACATTACGGAATGCAAAATCGCGGAGCCGGCGTTGAACGAACAGATCACCGCCGTCCGCGCCAACCCGCCGCCGAAAGGCGGCATCAAGGTGGTTTTGCGCGTGCAAGCGGAAGGCTGGGAAGTGCCGCGTGATTCGTTTTTCCAGAATAATTTTTTCCTGCTGCCAAAGCTGGTTGAGACGGTGCGCGAATTTTTGTCAGCCAGCGGCGCGAAGCATTTGATCGATCTTTATTGCGGCGTCGGCTTCTTCGGCATCGAGGCGGCTGGCGTGGTGGATTCCTTTGTCGGCGTGGAATATGACCAACTGGCGATCGCCGCCGCGCGCCAGAACGCGGCGTCACGCAAAATTAACAATGGCGAGTTTGTGGCAGCGAAAGTGGAGGTTATCCTGCCGGAGTTGTTGCGGAAATTTTCTGCCGAAAAAACGTCAGTGATCCTTGACCCGCCGCGCAAGGGCTGCTGGCCGGAGACGCTGGAATTATTGCGGCAGACCAAGCCGGCACAGGTGATTTACGTTTCATGCCATCCGGCGACTATGGCGCGGGATTTGAACATTCTGTGCGCCGACGGTGTCTTTGAACTGGTGCGGGTGCAACCGCTGGACATGTTCCCGCAAACGCAGCACGTCGAGTGCGTGGCAGATTTGCGGCGGCGAAACTGAACTTGCCAACGCGCAGTTCTTGGATTCAACTTAAAAATTCAGATGGCAAAAAATCATTCAACCGACCCGCGTAAACACTTCGCCCCGCGCTTCGTGCCGTGGCTGCTGGCCGCGGCCATGCTCGGCTTCTACGCATTCACACTGAATCATTGGGTGACTCTGGCGAACATCGTGCCGGTGGCCAAAGTTTCTGGATTCCTCTGGCAGCCGGAATTTTACAATCCGCTGCTGTTCCTGTTCACCTATCCCTTTCGCTGGCTGCCGACGGCAGCGATTCCCCTGGCATTGAATCTTTTTTCCGCTGTCTGCGCGGCGGCGGCGCTGGGCTTGCTGGCGCGTTCGGTGGCCTTGCTGCCGCATGACCGCACGGAAATGGAGCGAACGCGCGAACGCAGTGACTTCGCGTTTTTAACGACGGGCAGCGCGTGGTTTCCCCCCACGCTGGCGGCGGTGATGCTCGGACTGGAATTCGGCTTCTGGCAGCATGCAACCAGTTTCACCGGCGAATCGCTGAACATTTTAATTTTCGCAGTCATCATCTGGCTGCTTTTGGAATTCCGTTTGGACGAACGCGTTGGCCGACTGTATCTCGCAGCGTTGATTTACGGTGCGGGACTGGGAGACAACTGGGCACTGCTGGGATTTTTGCCAGTGTTCTTAGCAGCCATCATCTGGCTTCGCGGACTGGAGTTTTTTAACCTGCGTTTTCTCTTACACATGACCTTGAGCGCGCTGGCAGGACTGTTATTTTTCTTGGTGCTACCCATCGTCGGCAAAATGTCCGGAGATTTTTCCCTAAGCTTCTGGGAACTGCTCAAACCCGCGTGGCGGCTGGACTGGCAGGTCATTTCCGCCATCAGCAACGGCGACGTGCGGCACAACTTGCTCATCATGTCGGTGACGACTTTTCTGCCGGTGCTGGTGATGTCAATCCGATGGAATGCCAACTTCGGCGACAACAGCGCCATCGGCACGGCACTGGCTAATTACATGTTCCACGGCGTCCATGCTGTGATTTTCACCGTGTGCGTATGGGTGATGTTTGATTCGCCATTCAGCCCGAGCCAACTCAGCATGGGTATGCCAGCGCTGACGATGTATTACCTTTCCGCACTGGGAATTGGTTACTACTGTGGTTATTACCTGCTGGTGTTTGGAAAGAAAGCCATCGCGACGCGCCGTAATTCCAACCCGCTGCCGGCGTTACCCGGCCAGCTTAATAAATTATCACCGTTAGTTTATTGGGGCACTTACGCGGCAGCGGCGATGATCATCACTACCCTCATCTACAAAAATTTGCCGACCATCCGCGCCATCAACGACCTGACGCTCCTCAAATACGCACAGTTGACGGAACAAAATTTACCTGCGACCGGCGGCATTTTACTGAGCGATTCCGAGGGCATCGGCGCAAATCAACAGACCCGCACGCTGCTCGTCGAAGCGGCGCTAGCACGCAGCGGACGCGCCAAAGATTTTCTGGTTCTCGATACCCAATCTTTGAACTGGGCGGCGTATCACCGCTTTCTGCATAAAAAATTTCCCCAGAAATGGCCGCAGACCGTTGACATGAAAGATCAGGGCGGCGTCAAACCACTAGCTATTTTGAGCACTTTGAACTCGCTCGCCAAAAGCAACACCCTTTGCTACCTCAGCCCCAGTTTTGGCTACTATTTTGAAGTGTTTTATCTGGAACCGCACGGCCTGAACTACCAGCTTAAAACCCTGCCGGAAACAACACTGATGCCGCCACCACTCTCCTCCAATCTACTGGTCGAGAATAAAAATTTCTGGAACCAATTCACACAGTCCGAACTACCTCGCCTGCAAAAAGCCATCACCCCACGCGATCCTGGCGCCTACCCCAAAAATCCCGCCGACTGGATTCTCATGCATCTGCACGATCAATCGGATGTCAATCCCAACGCCCTATTCGTGGCCAGTCTTTATTCCCGCGCCTTGGATTATTGGGGCGTGGAACTTCAGCGCACCGGTCAGCTCCCCGCCGCCGCCGAGTGTTTCACCAACGCCCAAAGCCTCAATGCCGACAACATCGCCGCCACCATCAATCTGGAATTCAACCAAGCTTTACAAGCCGGCACGGTCACAGCCTTCACGCCCGAACGCATTTCCGCCGACCAGTTCGGCAAATACCGCAACTGGAATTCCGTTCTCAACGCCACCGGCCCGTTCGACGAACCCAGCTTTATTTTTGCCAACAGCGCTTTGCTCGCCCAAAGCGGCTTGATGCGCCAGTCCATCGCACCTTTCGCCCGCGTCCGCCAGCTTGCACCCGACAACCTGCCTGCCCGCCTCTGGCTTGCGCAGCTTTATCTGGTCAACCGTCTTCCCGACCGTGCGTTGGAAGCCCTGCACGATCCGCGAACCAATCCGAATCGTTTTAATCTAGCCGCGACCAACTCCACCGAGTTCAACCTGCTTACGGCGGCCGCCTACTTCCAGAAAAACGAGACGCCGCGTGGCGTGGAACTTTTTGACTTGGAAATTTCACGCCATCCCACGAACGAAACTCTGCTCACCACCGCCACCCGCGCTTATTTCATGGCCGGACTTTACTCCAACGCCCTAATCGTGATTGACCGCCGCCTACGCCAGACGCCCGACAGCCCGGAGTGGCTCTTTGGCCAGGGCTTCGCCAATCTTCAAATAAGCAATTATGACCGCGCCATCACTGCTTTGACCCGCGTCATGACGATCACCACCAACGATCCGACCGCGCGCTTCAACCGCGCTCTCGCCTACCTAAAGAGCGACCGACTTGACCTCGCCCGCGCTGACTATGTTCAGTTGCAAAACGCCTACACCAATTCCTTCCAAGTGGCTTACGGCCTCGGCGAAATCGCGTGGCAACAGCATCACACCAATGAGGCGATTCAGAACTACGAGCTTTACCTCGCTCAGGCGCCCACCAATTCCGTGGAAGTTAAAACCATCCGCGAACGCCTGAACCAGCTTCAGAAAAAATAGCGCGCTATGCGCGTCACCCACATCATCACCCGGCTCGTCGTTGGCGGCGCACAGGAAAACACCCTCGCCACCATTCGCGGCTTGCGCGCCATCAACGGCGTTGAAGTAAATTTAATTTCCGGCCCGACGATTGGCCCCGAAGGTTCGCTCGAAAATCAGGCGAGAGAAATTTTTGGAAACCAACCTTCCGACTTCACAATTGTTCCCGAACTCGTCCGCCCCGTTCATCCGCTGAAAGATTTTATCGCGTTGCGGAAACTGGAAAAACTTCTGCGCGCACAAACACCCGACCTCGTTCACACGCATAGCGGCAAAGCCGGAATCCTCGGCCGCCTCGCCGCCAAGCGCGCTGGCGTGCCCGTCATCATTCATCATATTCACGGCCCGTCGTTCGGAAATTTCCAAGGCGCGCTCGCCAATCTTATTTTCACCGCCGCCGAAAAACACGCCGCCAAAGTCACCGACCATTTCTTCTGCTCCGCCAGCGCGATGACGAAACTCTATCTCGCCGCCGGCATCGGCCGACCGGAAATGTTCACGCGCATCTTCAGCGGTTTCGATTTACAGCCGTTCTTGAACGCAACCAACGACCTTACCTTGCGCCAGCAACTCGGCCTCGAAGAATACCATTTCGTCATCGGCAAAGTGGCGCGCATCTTCAAACTCAAAGGCCACGCCGATTTGCTGAACGCATTCGCAAAGATTCTCCGGCATGTGCCTCATGCGCGATTGTTGTTCGTCGGCGACGGAATTTTGCGCGGCGAGATTGAAAATCAAGTCCGCGCGCTTGGACTCGATGGAAAAGTCATTTTCACCGGCCTCGTCAAACCAAACGAAGTGGCGCGCTACGTTGGCATCATGGATTGCCTCGTGCATCTGTCGTATCGCGAAGCATTGTCGCGCGCGCTGCCGCAGGCGCTCGCGGCGGGCAAGCCCGTCATCGCTTATGATTTCGACGGCGCGGATGAAATCTGTTTGGACAACAAAACCGGTTTTCTCATCCGCACTGGCAACATTGAAACTGCCGCACAGAAACTTTTGCAGCTTGCTCGCGACGCTGCGCTAAGAAAAAAGTTTGGCGAACGTGGCCGACAATTTGTAAAAGAAAACTTCTCCGTCGAAAAAATGGTCGCCGACCAATACGCTGTATACCAAAAACTTGCCGCCGAACGCGGCCTCCGCGCGTGAATTTTCCATTCAATTTTTTTGCCGCCGCTTTTACGGGCGCGTTTGCGACCTCGCTGTTGGCGCTACCGCTCTGGCGCAAATGGTGCCTGCGCACAAACCTCGTGGACGATCCCGGTCATCGCAAAATTCACAGCGCGCCAGTTCCACTCGCTGGCGGTCTTGCCGTGCTCACAGGCATTCTGCTTCCGCTCGGCGTTGGCGCAATTCTCCTGAAATTCGGTATCGTAAAAATCGCTTCCGCGAGCGCCGTCGTTCATGGCATTGACCGACGCGCGATTGAGCTCGCCGTCCTCGCGCTCGGCGCAATTGCCATCACAATTCTCGGCTGGCTCGACGACAAACATGAATTAAAGGCGCTGCCGAAATTTCTCGGGCAGATTGTCATCGCCATAGCCGTCGCCGCCGCTTGCAAGCGCATCACGCTCTTTGTGCCCAGCGCCATTTTCAGCTACGCCATCACCGTGCTGTGGCTGCTCACGGTAATCAACGCCTTCAATTTCATGGATAACATGAACGGTCTCTGCGCGGGCGTCGGGGCGATTGGCGCGTTTATTTTTGCGCTCATCGCCGCCGCGCACGGCGAATATCTCGTCGCCATCACCGGTTTTCTGATGTGCGGCGCGCTGGTTGGTTTTCTGCCGTGGAATTTTCCGAACGCACGCACGTTTCTTGGTGATGCGGGCAGCCATCTCGTCGGCTATCTGCTCGCGGTGATGGCGATTCTGCCGCATTTTTATACCAAGCAAGAGCCGCATCGTCTCGCCGTGCTTGCGCCACTTTTCGTTTTGGCAATTCCGTTACTTGACCTCTCACAAGTCAGTTTTTTTCGCACGCTAAACAAAAAACCATTTTGGATTGGCGACACCAATCACCTGTCGCACCGGCTAACGCGCGTCGGCTTGAGCCGCACGCGGGCGGTTTTAATTCTCTGGCTGGCAGCCGCCGTCATCGGCGTGACCGCGTGCTATCTGTAATTTCTTTTCGTGTCTTTCGCGGCGTTCGCGGTTAAATTTTTCTCGTGAAACTTCTCTTCATCGGCGACATCGTGGGCGAACCCGGGCGCACGGCAGTGGAAACCATTTTGCCGCGTCTGCGCAATGAGCACGCGCTGGATTTTGTCATAGCGAATGGCGAAAATTCCGCCGGCGGCAACGGCATCACTCCGCAGATCGCGGGCGAACTTTTTTCTGCGGGCGTGGATGTCATCACCAGCGGCGACCATTTGTGGGATCAGAAAACCGTTTCCGAACTACTTTACAGCGAGCCGCGCTTTTTGCGTCCGCTGAATTATCCGCCGGGTGTGATTGGCCGCGGGGCGAATGTTTTTCAAGTCCGCAATTTGCCGCCCATCGGCGTGATGAATGTGCAAGGCCGCGTATTCATGCCGCCGATGGAAAATCCATTCACGACCGCTGACGAAGCGGTGAACCGACTGCGCGAGCAGACAAAAATTATTTTTGTAGATTTCCACGGCGAAGCGACTTCAGAAAAAATTGCGTTCGGCAGATTTCTCGACGGACGCGTGAGCGCGGTGGTGGGCACACATACGCACGTGCAAACGGCGGACGAACAGATTTTGCCGAATGGCACGGCGTATTTGAGCGACGCGGGTTTTACCGGGCCGCAGGACGGCTGTCTGGGCCGCGAAATTGAGCCGGTGATAAAAAAGTTTTTGACGGGAATGCCGGAACGGTTTCCCGTGGCGCGCAACCGCGTGCGCCTGCTGGGCGCGCTCATCCGCATTGATGATGCGAGCGGCAAGGCCGTGAGCATCCAGCGCGTGAACGAGACGATGATTTAGCCACGGATTGAATACGGATGAAACACGGAAATTAAAGGCCAAATTTTATGCTGTCGGCGGTCAGAGTCAGAGATAAATGTGAAGTGCTTGCTCCTGACGAGTCGCGAGGTCTTGAGGTTTATCGTTGTCCTGATTGCGAATCAACGGTGGTGCTGAAAAAGTGCAGACTTAAAATTGATCATTTCGCTCACAAACCTCCAATCACTTGCACCTATGGTTCTGGCGAATCTGAAACGCATCGTAGATGCAAACTAGGTTTATTTAGAGCACTTCAAACAAGACCAGAAGTCACTCATTTGAAACTTGAACGTAGCCTTAAAACAATTCGACCCGATGTCAGCTTTAGGCTTGGCGAATTGAGGGTGGCAATTGAAGTTCAGATAAGCTCGTTGACTCTGGAAACCATAATCAGGCGAACAGAAGAATATGCGAAACGAGGCATTGCTTTAATCTGGCTTGCTCAATGGTCTGATAAAGTAATCGCTTCAAAATACACGCCTTTATCATGGGAGAAATGGGTTCACGCAGCCCAATTTGGTCGCATTTATTATTGGAAAGAGGGATTAACTGTAATTCCAATTCACTTTGGAGAACATTACTTATGGCAAGACGGCAGTGAGTGGTATACGCCAGAAGGTGAACATAAGAGCGTTGGTTATTATTGGAAGAATTCAAAACGATTTGTAAAACCAATTAAAGGCAGAGAGCTAAATCTTCTGGATGATTTTGTGTGCAAACCTCGCGAGGAATGGATTGGCAAGGGACGTTTTCCAATTCCTGCCTATAAATTATGGTTTGATAAGCGGATTTATTCTTGGGCTAAAATTCCAAAACCTATTTCGCCGCCAGATTCATCTTCGGAGCCTGCTAAAGCGAATTAAGTTGTTTCCTTTTCAACTCGCGTTAGTTCGTTTCAAAAAAATCCGTGTTCAATCCGTGGCTAAATTATTTCGGAAACAACTTTGATTTAATCAGCCCCATTTTTGCGAGTCGGAAGAGTGAGCCAGTGCCGAGGCAACCGAATCCGTATTGGCAACTGCGCTTGAAATTGATGGAGGAGGCTTCGGTGAAATATTTCGTGGGGCAACTGACTTCGCCAATCGTGAAGCCATGCCAGAAAATTTGCGCGAGCATCTGGTTGTCGAACACGAAGTCGTCGGAGTTGTGCGAGAGGTCGAGCTTCTGGAGCAGTTCCTTTGAGAACGCGCGGTAGCCGGTGTGATATTCGGAAAGTTTCGCGCCGATAAGAATATTTTCCGCGGCGGTGAGAAAACGGTTGGCGATGAATTTCCACCACGGCATGCCGCCGAGCAGCGAGTAGCCACCAAGAATGCGGCTGCCTAGCACGCACGGATGCAGGTCGTTGGCGATCATCGAGGCCATCGCGGGAATGAGCTTGGGTGTGTATTGATAATCGGGGTGGACCATGATGACGATGTCGGCGCCGGCTTCGAGCGCGAGGCGGTAACAAGTCTTCTGATTGCCGCCGTAACCGGTGTTTTTCTCGTGGACGTGGACTTTCACGCCAAGGAGTTGGGAGGCGACTTTCACGGTGTCGTCGCGGCTGCGGTCGTCCACGAGGATGATTTCATCCACGATGCCTTGCTGGTGGACTTCATCCACGGTTTGGGTGACGGTTTTGGCCGCGTTGTAGGCGGGCATGACGACGACGATTTTCTTGCCGTTATACATTGGCGCGAATGCTGCCGGAAGCGAGCGCGCGGGTGAAGTGAAAAATGGTAGATTGAACGCGGCGGCACAAGTTGAGTCTATTTTCCGATGCCGTTTTTGATGGACAAATCAAGGGTTTGGCTTTCAACTATCCGGCCTCAAAAGATTTTGAAAAGCATGAGCAACGACAAAAAAAACAAGGTTACCGCCTCGGCCAAACCCGCCGCGCCTGCCACTCCGATTATTGTGCCGCCGATGTTCCGTCGGATTGATTGGATCGCGCTAATCGTCACGTTCGCCTCGGTCTGGGCGGTGTATTTGTGGACGCTGGCGCCAAACCTGACGCTGGAAGATTCCGGCGAGCTGTGCACCGGCTCGTATTACGCGGGTATTCCGCATCCGCCGGGCTACCCATTCTGGGCGATTTACAGCTGGTTCTGGACGTTCATCCTGCCCATCGGCAACGTCGCTTGGCGCGTGGAAGTGGGGCAATCCTTCGCGGCGGCAATGGGTTGCGGCATGTTGGCCTTCATGGTGTCGCGCGGCAGCAGCATGTTGATCGAAGGGATTGAGGAATTGAAAGGCCTGACGCGCGAATGGGAAAACGCCATTTGCGTGGTCTCTGGTTTTGTGGCCGGCACGCTGCTTGGTCTGGACGTTTTCATGTGGAGCGAGTCGGTGGTGATCAACCGCATTTCCGTGTTTGGTGTGCCGTGGCTAATCGCCGTGGTGCTCTGCCTGATGCGCTGGATGTATGCGCCGCAACAGCGACGCTATCTCTATCTCGCGATGTTTCTTTACGGCCTGTGCGCGACAATTCACCAGACGTTGCTATTGAGCGCGATGGGCGTGGAAGTGCTGATTGCCGCCGCGCAGCCGAAGCTGGGTCGCGATTTGTTTTTGGGCAACAGCATCATTTACCTCGTTGGCTTGATGTTGTTGAGCACGGGCAATATCCCAGCCTTGAACAACATGAGTTCAATCGAACAAGTGCTATTTCACGTCGTCGGCATCGGCTCAATCCTGACGGGCGGCTGGCTGGCCGTTCAAACCAGAGGCCTGTTTACGGAATGGCGAGCAGTTATTTGGATGGGCTTGCTGTGGATGCTGGGCGTAATGTTTTATTTATACGAGCCAATCTCCGGCATGACCGTGCCGCCAATGCAGTGGGGCTATCCGCGCACGGTCGAAGGCTTCTTCCACGCACTGAGCCGCGGCCAGTATGAAACGGCACACGGCTCGAATATTTTCCAGAACCCGACCCGCTTTGCCTTCCAGTTGAGTTACATTGCGCAGGGACTTTCGGACTCCTTCAGCCGGGTCTATATGTTCATCGGCCTGATGCCGTTCCTGTTCTTCATGAAGATGCACAAGCGCGAACGCTCATGGATTATCGGCCTGACGGCGATTTATTTCTGCCTTTCCGTGCTGCTGGTAATTTTGCTGGATGTGACGCCAGATCGTTCCACCTCGGAATTGAACAAGGTTTTCTTCACCGCGTCGCACGCACTCTTTGCGCTGATGATTGGCTACGGCTTGACGCTGATGGCCGCTTATATGGCGACACACTATGAAAAATTCCGCCGCTGGGGTTTAATCGGCGGCGTGCTGGCGGTGGTGTTGGCGCTGTATTGCCTCGTAGATTCAGCAGGTAAACTGTATTTCGGCCCGGCAGGTGAAATCAGCCTGTCACAACTGCCACATTATGTCGCCCTGGCTTTCGCCAAAGACCAATACGGATTGCCCGTTTTTGCTGGATTAATTTTGGTCGCCATCCCAATGATTTTTATCGCTGCCTTGCTGGTGTATCGCAAACGCGGGCCGCTGCTTATTCTGCTCGGGTTGATCTGCATCATGCCGCTGTGGTCCGGCATGTCGCACTGGTATAAAAGCGAACAACGTAACCACTGGTTCGGCTATTGGTTCGGGCATGACATGTTCACGCCGCCGTTCTTGAATCCCAAGACCGGCAAGCTGACTTACGACAACACGCTGCGCGCCGAGCTGCTCAAGGATCCGAAGAATGCCAAGATTATTTATCCCGAAATGGCGCGCGACACGGTAGTTTTTGGCGGCACTGATCCGGGCCGGTTCTGTCCCACCTACATGATTTTCTGCGAAAGCTTCATCCCGCACCGCTGCCAACCCGAACAGGATCAGAAATTTGACCGCCGCGACTGCTATCTCATCACTCAAAACGCGCTCGCCGACGGAACCTACTTGGATTATCTGCGTTCGCAATACAACCGCTCCAAACAGATCGACCCGCCGTTCTTTAGCGAACTTTCCAAATATGTTTTTGGTCTCGCGTTCGGGCCGTCCACGGCGGATTCGGGGATTTTCTCGCTCGTGAACAAGTCGCTTTACTACACGCTCGACGTGCCGTTCACCAAATGGGGCGCGTATGTCGAAGCCTACCGGCGCAAAGACGGTGTTTATCCGCCGAACGAAATCTACATTCCTTCCGTGGCGGATTCGCAGAAATGCTTTGAGGATTACACGCAGGACGTGGCCCGCCGCGCCCAACTCAACCAACTTGCCCCTGGTGAAGACGTGCACATCGACAATGGCCGCGTGCAGGTTTCCGGTCAGGTCGCGGTCATGAAAATCAACGGGTTGCTCTGCAAAGTTATTTTCGACAACTGCCCGACGAACGAGTTTTACGTCGAAGAAAGTTTCCCGCTCGACTGGATGTATCCTTACGAAACGCCCTTCAGCGTGATCATGAAAATCAACCGCAAGCCGCAGATGGAACTCTCGCAGGATGTTTTCGACCTCGACCACAAGTTTTGGACTGATTTCACCACGCGCCTCTGCGGGAACTGGATCACCTACGATACTAGCATCAAAGAGATTGCGGATTTCGTGGAACGCACTTATATCCGTAATAATTACAAGGGCTACACGGGCGACCGCGCCTTTGTCCGCGACGATGACGCGCAAAAGGCGTTTTCCAAACTGCGCAGTTCGCAGGCTGGCATGTATGCCTGGCGCTGCAGCCCGCAATGCCCGCCGGAATACCGCCAGAAAACTCCCGCCAGCCAGGCCGCGCTCATCCGCGAAACGGATTTCGCGTTCAAGCAAGCCTTCGCGTTTTGTCCTTACAGTCCGGAAGCCGTTTATCGCTACGTCAATTTCCTTCTGCAAATGGCGCAGTCCGAGGAAATGGCCGGACGCAACGACCAGGCGGTGCGCCACTTTGACGACGCCATCCTCATTGCCGAAACCTGCAAAAAGCTTGATCCTTACAATGATCAAATTACCGGCCTCATTAAAAATTTGCAGGATTACAAAGCGCAATCCACAGGGCGCGCCCAAGCCGTCAGCCAGATTGAACAGATGGAAACCATCGCCCGCACCAATCCCGGCGATGTCCACAACCTCATCATGCTCGGCGTGACCTATGTGCAAATGCAGCAAACAAACCGCGCGGCGCAGTTATTTGATCAAGCATTGGCCAGCCCGAACGTGAAATATCCGGATGTCGGCGCCATCGCCAGTTATTATTCGCAACTGGGCAACATTCCCAAACTAGAAGTTGCCCTGGAAAAACTAGCCGCACTCGCCCCCACGGAAGCGGAACCGCACTATGACCTTGCTGCGCTCCAGGCTTACCTCGGCCAGACCGCACCCGCACTCACCAACCTTAAAGTTGCGATTAATTTGAGCGCCGAACGGCTCAAGACCAATCCCACCGCTCGCGACCTCAAAGCTCAAGCGCGCACGGACGCCCATTTGAATTCACTTCGCGCTCTGCCGGAATTTCAGAAACTTGTCTCGCCGCAGTGAAATAAATTCAAGTCTGAATTTTCAGACTGGCAGTTGGCAACGCGCCTTGCCCGTTGCCCGACCCGCGCTCCTCTGCTATGCTGTGCTTCTGAATGTTTGGACGTAAACAGCCTATGAGCAAAACCAAAAATGAATTTCCCGCTGCCGACGATAGTTCGGCAGAAAATGCCATACTCTCGCCGGAGCAGATTGCCGAGTTACAAAACCGCGCCGCCAAGGCCGATGAGAATTGGGAACGCCTGCTCCGCACCACCGCCGATTTTGATAATTTCAAGAAGCGCGCCGCGCGTGAAAAAATTGAGTCGGCGCAATACGCCACGTTCTCCCTGCTCCAGAAAGTGCTGCCCGTCCTCGACAATTTCGAAATGGCTTTGGCGGCAGCGCACTCAGCCAAGGCCGACAAGCTGACTTCGCTGCAAGCTGGCGTCCAAATGATCCAGCAGCAGTTGAAAAGTGTGCTTACCGAAACCGGCCTCGAAGAGATTGACGCTACCGGCCAAGTGTTCGACCCGAACTTTCATGAAGCGGTTTCGGAACAAGAATCCGCCGACGTGGCCGAGGGCAATGTCCTGCAACAACTCCGCAAAGGCTATAAGTTCAAAGATCGACTGCTGCGTCCGGCCACCGTCATCGTCGCGAAAAAACCGCTTGCCGCCGCTTGATTGGTGGCGACGCGTAAATCGTAAATCTTCAATCGTAAATTGAGCATGGCTAAACGCGACTACTACGAAATCCTCGAAATCTCCCGTGAAGAAACGGCGGATGGAATCAAGAAATCCTACCGCAAACTGGCAGTGAGGTATCATCCAGATAAAAACCCGGGTGACAAAACCGCCGAGGAAAAATTCAAGGAACTCGGTGAGGCCTACGAGGCGTTGAGCGATCCGCAGAAGCGCGCCGCCTACGACCAATACGGTCACGCGGCATTCGACCCACGCGCACGCGCACGCGGCGGCGGTGGTGGCTTTCACGATCCGTTTGATATTTTCCGTGATGTTTTCGGTGGTGGCGGTGGCGGCAGCATATTTGAAAATCTTTTTGGTGGTGGTCAGGATCCCAACGGCCCACAGCGCGGCGACGATTTGCGTTACGATATGCAGATCTCGCTCGAAGAAGCGGCGCTCGGCTGCGAGAAGGAAATTTCCGTCACCAAACCGGATGAATGCGACCATTGCCACGGTGACGGCGCGGAACCCGGTTCCAAGATGCGTCAGTGCGGAACGTGCGGCGGACGCGGCCAAGTGCTCACCTCGCGCGGGATTTTCAGCATCGCGCAAACGTGTCCGCATTGCAAAGGTGCGGGGCGAATCTTGGAAAAGCCGTGCAAAAAATGTTCCGGCAGCGGCAAACACGAGCGCACGACTAAAATCAAACTGCGCATCCCGGCGGGTGTGGAATCCAACTCGCGCCTGCGCTCCTCCGGCAACGGCGAAGCCGGTGTGCGCGGTGGCCCGGCGGGCGATCTTTACGTTTTCTTGCAGGTCAAACCGCACGAAATTTTTTCGCGCGAAGGAGATGACTTGCTCTGCGAAGTGCCGGTGAGTTTTATTCAGGCCACACTGGGCGCAGAGATTGAAGTGCCAACACTCCAGGGCAAAGCGACGGTGAAAATTCCCACTGGCACCCAGCCCGGCACGTTGCTCCGCCTCAAAGGTCGCGGTGTGAAAAATCTACAGGGTTATGGCCAAGGCGATTTGCACGTCCGCGTGCAGGTCGAGGTGCCGACGCATTTGAACAGTGAGCAGAAGCAAAAGCTGGCAGAGTTTGCCGCGCTCTGTGACGGCAAAGAAATGCCGCTCTCGCAGGGTTTCTTTGAGAAGGCCAAAAAGTTTTTCCACTAATCATGCACCGCTTCCATCTGCCGCCCGCAAGCTGCCGCGAGACTTTGCTGCGGTTGGATGGGCGCGAAGCCCATCACGCTCTGCACGTTCTTCGCATCCAGCGCGGTGAGCACGTGATCGTCCTTGACGGCGCGGGCACGGAATATTTTTGCGAAGTCGAAAGCGCCACCAAAAATTCCGTCGTGCTGGCGGTGAAGGAAAAGAAATTCACGCCCGCCCCGCCCTGCTCGCTCACGCTACTGGTCGCGATTCCCAAAGGCAAACTCATCGAAACCATCATTCAAAAAGCCGTGGAACTGGGCGCACACCGTATCGTGCCACTGCTCACGGAACGCGTCGTGACGCAACTTGACGGCGATGGCGCGGAAGCGAAACGCGAGAAATGGCAGACGGTCGCCAGCGAAGCCATCAAACAATGCGGCACGCCGTGGCTGCCAAAAGTCGAAGCGCCCCAGACCATCGCGGAATTTCTGGGTCACAGTGAAAAATCCGAGCTTTCGTTCGTCGGTTCACTGCAAACCGAGCGGCGACACCCGCGCGAATGGATTTTAGATTTTAAAAAACTGCACGGACGACTGCCGCACAGTGCCGCCGTGTGGATTGGGCCGGAAGGTGATTTCACACTGGCAGAATTGCAAACGATCGAAGCTGCGGGAGCGAAACCGGTCACGCTTGGACGACTCACCTTGCGCGTCGAGACGGCTGCCATCTACTGTCTGTCGTTTTTGAACTACGAATTGCAGCCGTGAGCGGCCGGTTCAAGCGGGTGGTTGAAATGGATTTTTTTTCTCCGCTGGCAGGGCGCGATTTAGAAACAGCGGACTAACGAAAAGGTAAATCCAACTGATGACAATATGCATCCCAAAAGCAAAACAGAGTTGCACTAAGTCAAAACCGCTGGATTCGTAAAGCACCAACGCGAGCGAAAGTAAGACCGCCCCTGGCATAAGCGCTGCGGCCGCGAGTTTCCAACTGGCACGAAAATTTAAATCACGATTGGCAAAAAAACAGAGCAGCCAGACCGGAAAAAAATAAACCGTGGCCAGTATCACCCAGATTAGCATCAGTCCAAAAAATGTCCCAATGGCGGCTAATCCTAATAAATTGGGTGCCCACGCGCCCCACGCCGGCCGCGCGGAGCTGCGATTGGCCGCGATGAGATAGCCGACGGGATAATCCAGATACGCTTCACCAAAAAGCGAATAGATGCGGAGGTCGTCACGGCCGAATTCAAATTGAAAATCCGCCGCAGAACGCAGCGCGCCGCCGTGTTGCACATCCACGCTAATGGCGAGAATTTTTCCTTCTCCCAGCATCACCGGTGAATCGTCGCGCCAGTCGAGCTTGCCGCCATGAATTGAACCGGCGTCGGGTAACTGCTCGATGGCCTCATCAATCACCGGAAAAATTCCATCCGATAAACACCACACGACGGCTACGGTGGCCAGCAGTGCAAAAACCGACTGCATTATGAAAAGCCGCTCGAACGAGGCGCGAGCAAACGCCGCCACGCCGCGCGGCGTGATGGGTTCCCAAGCAAAGGATGGTTCTCGAAACGCGCTCACGTCAGAAGTCTAGCCACAGATCGCCGCGGATGAAATACCGATTAGCTAGGCACGGATGACGCGAGTAACGCTCGCCCAACTACATTATTCACCAGTTGCAACCAGCTGATTTAACCCTGTTTTTCTGTCGGCGGATTCTGGGCGGGCATGGGCGCATGGACGACCGGCACGGGATACCGCAGCTTCATCACGTCATCCACGAGGACTTCGATGTAGTAAGTGCCAACCACCT
>JBAXIY010000004.1:0-47125 GCA_037138135.1 Verrucomicrobiia bacterium | reverse complement strand
TCACGAAAGGGCTCGGGATATGATCGTTCTCAGAGACTACCAACTTCCCGCGGTCCAAGCCCTGATCCACACCAAGCGCGGTATCTGCCAGGCCCCGGCGGGATCCGGCAAAACAATCATTGCGGCCGCAACGCTCGCCAAGTGGGCCGGCCCGCGCAAACGGCTTTCCCGTCGCAAAATGAAGGTGGCTTGGATTGCCAACACCCAAGAGCAATGCGACCAGGCCAAGAAGGCGTTGGCCACGTTCACGGAGATTACAGCATTCGCTGATGTCACGGTATGCTGCTTTGCCGCGGGCATGTCGCTCGCCCCGTTCGACCTCGTAATCATCGACGAGTGCCATCACATCGCAGCCGCGGAGTTCCGCAAGATCATGGAGCACGCCCCGCAATGGCGCTGGGGGTTCTCGGCAACACCGACCAGAGCCGACGAACTGGCAAACGATGTCTTCCAACTGATCGGGCCAATCGTCCACATCGTAGAGCGCACGGCACTCGTGGACGCCGGCCAGCTTGCCCGGGCTCGCGTCATCATCCACGAGCCAAACCAGCCAGACGAATTTGAGTTAAAGATTACCGAGCACACAGAGAGTCTTTTCAAGCGCTGGCGCTTCGGTGCCCAAAACGCTGCAAACGATATGGCCATCCGGACCATCCGCAGCCTCACAAGCCGCAGCCAGGCCATCGACAAGGCAAAGCTGCATTCCATCATCGCTGAGGCAGGGATGACCCAAGACAACGCCTTTATCGGGGTTTTCAGCAAATTCCCCAAGGGCCACCCGAACCGGTCAATCCTCTGGAAAATGCTCATCCAACTCGCTGAGGAGGAAATCGAATCCCGCGCGCGGTGGATCGCCTGCCAGAAGATAGGCGTCTTCGAGAACAAAAAGCGCAACGCCTGCATCGTGGAAATTGCCAGCCAGCACGCCAACGATTCCCACTTGGTCATCATTGGCTCCATTGACCACGGCACCGCCCTGCAGGCGCAAATCCCGGGCTCCCTCGTCGTCCATTCCAAGATGGGGCCGAAGAAGCGCCGGGATGCGATCGCCGCTTTCTCAGCCGGTGACCTGAAAACCATGATCGCGACATCCCTCGCCGATGAAGGCCTCGACGTGCCAAGGGCGAATGTCCTCACGCTGGCGGCCGCAGGCAGATCCGCAGCCAAGGCAGAGCAACGCACGGGCCGCGTGCTCCGCTCATTCCACGACAAGACCCACGGCACCATCCACGATTTCAAAGACCGCCAACACAAGATGCTCCTATCCCAATCCATGAAACGAATCTCCCTCTACAAGTCCCTCGGCTACCAAATCGAAACCGCCACCACGGAAGGAGGGTTGCTCTGATGGGCATGAAGGAAGACTTGGCCCGCAAACGGGCAGAACGCGCCACCGCATCCCAGCCGGCAACAAACGGCCGCATCACCGAGGACGAGCTACGGGCACACGGGATAATCGAAACTCCGACGCCCGAGCCGATCATCTCGCACCAGGAGCCGAAGCCGGAATTACGGCCATGGAAGGGGGTCGCATATCTCCCCGAGACAACACGGGCCCTCCCCCAGTCCCTCGACGCGGAAAAGGGCGTGCTCGGGTCAATCCTAATCTCCGCACAGCGCGGACCAGCCCTTGCCCGCAAGATCATGTTCATGGTCGAAAGCAAAATCGGCCAGTCGCATTTCCACCTTCCCGCGCACCAGACAATCTTCAATTCAATCAAGGCGCTTCACTCCGACAACGAACCACTCGACCTCATCACCCTTACCAACGCGCTCGAAAACGATGGGCTGCTTGACCAGGTTGGCGGGCCCGCGCTTGTCACCGACCTTTTCACGTTCACGCCGACCGATGCCAACCTGGATTCCTACATTGAAATCCTCCAAGAGAAGCATGCGCTCCGACAGGTCATCGACCTAACCGACAAACTCAAAGGAGAAGCGTTCATCCCTGGCGCTGACATCCGAAACGTCATCCAGGCAGCCAAGGAGAAGATCGAAAAGATTTCCCTCACAACCGGGGGAATCGAGCAAGGCATTGAAGTCCACTCGTTCGATCACCTGATGGAGTTCGACTCGACGAACGATGACGACTCCGTGCTGGGGCACAGGTGGCTGTGCCGCGGCGGTTCTTCCCTATGGGTGGGGCAATCAGGCATCGGGAAAAGCTCACTTGCCATGCAAGCCGGCATGATGTGGGCGCAGGCACGATCGCTCTTTGGCGTATCGCCCACCAGAAGGAAGCGCCTCAAGTCGCTCTATATTCAGGCCGAAAACGACTCGGGCGACATGGCCGAGATGATGCAGGGCGTCCTTAAAGCCTACCCGATCCCTGATGGAATGACCCGCGAAGACTTCGCAGCAGAGATGCGCAAAAGCATGTTCTTCGTCCGGGACACGATTCACACATCAACCGATTTTGCCCGCTCGGCTGCCAAGCTCATCCACAAATACACTCCGGACCTCGTGTGGGTGGACCCCCTCCTTTCCTACGCAGGAGACGACATCTCGAGCCAGAAGGTGGCCAGCCAGTTCCTCAGAAACACGCTCAACCCGATCGCGTTCGATACCGGAATATGCTGGATGCTCTTGCACCACACCGGAAAGCCGTCCACCGACCCGAAAGCAAAAGCACACTGGACCGACCACGATTTCAGCTACGCCGCATTTGGATCCTCAGAACTCGTCAACTGGGCCCGGGCGGTCAATGTCCTGCGTTCCATGGGAGATGGAAAGTTCGAACTCAGGTTTTCAAAACGCGGGAAGCGCTCCGGACTCAGGGAATTTAACCCGTTTCAGGGGGACGAAACAGAGCATGTCCCAGCCTTCACCGATGTCGTCTATCTCAAGCATGCCGAACACGCCATATTTTGGGAGCAGATCGCACAGCCCGAGGAGGCGCAAAAACAGGATGCCAAGCGCAAGAACTCCGGACAGTTCGAAACCAAATACTCCCAGGATGACATCCTCGAAATCCTCCGCAAGGCAGTCACTCCGCGCACCCCCACCGAACTATACAACCTCGCCCGCGAGCAGACAGGCATCAGCCGCCAATTCTGGACCATCTGGAAGCAACTCAAGGAGGCCCATCTCGTCATCGAAAACAACCGGCGCTGGACGCCAACCAATCCATGAAAGCCACATTCCGAAACTCCAAATCCTTCCAGGTCGCATCCCTCATGCCTAGCGGATTGTCCCATCACCCGGATAAATCCCAATCGTTCGACGTTTACAGGTCCGAGGTTATATCTTGGCTCGCCGGACAACCGGAGATTCTTCAATATCTCTTCACAAAAATAAAGGAATCCGGAGCGATTAAATACGATCCAAATTCCCAAACTTGGGGCGGCATCAACTCCAATTCCAACCATGAATAATCAATTCACTGCAACGGTAATTCACCACTGCACTGCAACGGTCCATTGCAGTAGAAATCACTGCACTGCAATGGTGCCCCCCATAAAGGGGGTTCACCACCATTGCAGTAGCGCAGTGTTTCTTTTCACTGCAAACCCCACCATTGCACCATTGCAGTAAATTCTTATGAAACTTTCCCCAAAACCAAAACACGAGATTCCTAAAATTGAAAATGCCTCTCGCGTGCGCGCACGCTCTGGCCAAGAAATAATACCTCCCGAACATTCAACCTCTCTTGACCATCCTGAAACATTAAAAATCAATGGCGTTAACAATCTTCAAAAACTTTTGGAAAACGCCGGTGCTCGTGGTCGGGCCCTGAATGCGTTGCTTGGGGCGCTGGAAGCAACCAGGTCCGTTTACTGCCCGAAAACCAAAACGATGGTTGACGAGCCGGATCATCGGGTTCGCGCTGCGGCTGCTGTGGATTTACTTTGCTTCACCGACGGGAAGCCGGTCGAGCGGCGCGAGCAGGTCAACATCAACGTGGACGGTAGCGAGGAAGCGCAGCGGAAGATTCTCAGTTCGCCGGCGCTCCGAGCCGCGATCAGGAAGAAGATCGAGGAGGCCGACGACCAGAAATCCCGGGCTGCAAAACAGCTTCCAGGTGGCGAACAGAATATGACATTCGGTGAAGTCGAGCGTCCGGCGTCTCTGTAGGCTGGTGGAAATTATGTTAACGCCGGAAGTCTCAATGCAATTTTTGTTAAATAAAATCGTTGTCCGAAAGGTGACGTCACCGTATTGTCTGGCGTGAAAGCGAACGAAGAAACCAAAACGGGCGCGGGGAACTCCACCGCCGCGCAAACGCTTCCAGCCAGATTCCTGCCGCTTTCCTACAAGCCGGGAGCGGCGACAATCGACACGGCAGACGGATGGAACTTTGCGGTTGTGAATCCGCTTTTTGACGGTCCACTTCGGACCACCGCAGGAAACCTCATCACCGCCGCTCCGGAACTCCTCGCACTCGCCAAGGCGCTCGACCAATGCAGCGCCTATGCGAACGGGTTCAAGCTGGACAACCTCCCTGAGCTCATGGACGGATTCCGCGCCATGGCGGCAGCGGCCATCGCGAAAGCGGAAGGGAGGTCCGCATGAGAACATTTCACAGACTCAAGGCATGGGCGCTCCGTCGGGCGCTGGTCCGGCAGCGGGCAGAGAACATCCGCGGGATCCGGGCTGGCCGGCGAGATGCGAAGCGGATCAAGGTTGAACTGGTGAGGCAAACGCGACTTGCTGGCCGCGGGAAACCTTTGGACCTGGACGAAATCAAATCAGGCGGTTGGCCGTCGATATGGCAGGAAAGAAGGTTGACGCCATGAATGACATCATCGAGAGCAAGGCCCGCACGGTGGCGCTTGACGCAATCCTGACGAAAAAGGAATGGTTCGACATGATCACCGCGGCGAAGGACTCGCGGGACCAGATCATCATGAGCCTCGGGGTGCTGGGGCTCCGGGCGAGCGAGATTGGCGCATGCCGGCGCGAATGGGTGGACCAGGTTCAAATGACCATCCACCTTCCGACGGGTGCCACGAAGCGGAGCAAGGGGCGGATCGTTCCGTTCGGCAAGTTCCGGATCGTGCGTGACGTGGTGGCCGCGTTCTTTGTGCTGGAAAAATCCGTGGACCTGACGCGCATTGCGGTGTTCCAGCGGGTGAAGCGGATGGCGAGCCGTGCCGGGTTGCTGCATCCGGTGACGCCGCACGGTCTGCGGGCGACGGGCTGTTGTTGGATGGCGCAGGCGGGATTCAACGCAAATGCTCTCCGCGAACACTTCGGCTGGAAAGCACTCGAAACCGCAGAGCACTACCTTGAGACGAGCGGACAGAGCGCCATGCGGGCCATGAACGAGCTCGGGGAAAACATCCTGTAGAAAGTTCTTCTTGCGGTGACGTTCCTGTAAAGGTAACGTCTCCTTTATGGCATCCGTTGACATGACTGGAATGGCGTTCGGACGGTTGACTGTTCTTCGCATGACAGTTGATTCGCCAAGGAAATGCGATTGCGTGTGCTCATGCGGAAATGCAACGTCAGTCGATCGCTGGTCGCTTCTGAAAGGAAAAACGGTGTCGTGCGGATGCCGAAGGATCGAAGCTATTACGCGAGGCAGAACGCGACAACTCGAGCGCGCATTGATCGCTCCCGGATCTCGGTTTGGCCGTCTCGTTGTGATTGGACCAGGGCCGCACGCAAACACAGCGAAAGCGCATCCTCAATCGGTGTGCGCCTGCGACTGCGGAGAAACAGCCGTCATTCAAAACCGCCGACTGAGATCGGGAGGAACCAAATCATGCGGGTGCTTCCGACGCGAGAGAGCCGCGGGGCTGATGAGGACGCACGGCATCCATTCGACCGGAGCATACAAGTCATGGAGCGACATGATGAAGCGGTGCTACGATCCGAATAACATCAGCTATGCAAACTACGGAGGCCGAGGGATCAGGGTTTTCGAGCGGTGGCATGACTGCGTGGCGTTCCGGGAAGACGTTGGAGAGCGTCCGGAAGGACATTCGTTGGACCGGATTGATTCCATCCGTGATTATGAGCCTGGCAACGTCCGTTGGGCAACTCGCATGACGCAGAACAACAACCGCCGCGGAGTGAAGCGATATTCTGTGCTTGGTGAGATGCTGACCGTCCGCGAAATGGCAGATAGGTCGGGGATCAATCATGGAACTATTTCAGATCGCTTGAGGCGTGGCACATCTCCAGAGGAGGCAATGAATCCATGAGCGAAATTGTAGAGCTTGCGAACGCCGCAGCGAGAGAGCAGCCCTTATTCTGGCTGGAGATGTATGGGAGGATCCTGAACAAAGCAGGGCAGCTTGTTGAGGCTGTCCCAAACCCGATGCAGCGGGAGCTTGGGGAGATTTACGACTACTGCCATGCGCACGGCATCCCATGCAGGATAGTTGGACTCAAGGCCCGGCAAACTGGCCTTAGCACGGGATCAACAGCGATAGGCTACCACCACATGAGGGCGCGTGTCGCCAAGGGGTGCATCATCGGCGACGAATACGAAAAGAGCGTCAAAAACCTCGTGCAGATGTTCGAGCGGTATGCGGAAAATGACGGGTTTGGATGGGGAAACACGTTCCGGCCGCAGAACGGGAAGTTTTCGCATGGAAGCGAACTGGTGACCGAGACGGCAAACGACCCGAGGGCGGGAGCATCCGGGACACTGCAGTTCCTGCTTGGAACAGAGGTTGCGCACTGGCCGGAAACAGGCGTTCGTTCGGCGGCGCAAGTGCTGGCATCCATCCTGAACTGCGTTCCTGAACTGCCGGATACGGTTGTGATTTTGGAGAGCACGCCGGCTGGTGCGAGCGGGGTGTTTTACGAGACGTATCAGGGAGCGGTGACCTTCGATGAATTCAAGGCAGGGAAGAGAGGGAACGGATACATCCGGATCTTTTACCCGTGGTTCATGCACCCGGAATACGAGGTAGAATTGTCCTACCAGGAAAAAGCCGAAGTGATGGGAAGCATGACGGGAAGAGAGAAAGAAATTGCGGAGCGGTATGGGTTGAGGGCAGGGCATGTGGAGTTTCGCAGGAGAACGCTTGCGAGCCCGAAGTTTCGCGGAGACGAGAAGCTGTTCGACCAGGAATATCCGCCTGATGACGTGGAGTGCTTCTTGACGAGCGGAAGACCGAGATTCGACCAAAGCGCAATATCCGCGATGGACCGATGGGCAAAAGCGCAGATTGCGCAGTTTGGAAACATTGAATGCGTTGGGAATCGGCTGATGTTCCGCCGGACCAGTGAAAGCGAAGGATGGGCGCGGATATGGGAGATGCCGAGAAACGGAAAGCGATATTTGATTGCGGTGGATCCAATGACCGGGGCGAGCCAGACGGGGGGGAAGAATCCTGACTGCCATGCGGCGATGGTGATCCGGGAAGGGTTTTTGGAGAACGGAAGATATTCGAAGCCGAAGGTTGTTGCGCGAGTGTTCCCCGGGTGCCAGGTCGAGCTGGACATGCTTGCCGACATGGTTGCGAAGCTGGCCGGCTATTTCGGGAACTGCCTGATTGTGCCCGAGGCGAACAACAGCGGGCTTGCGGTGATCGAGCTTTGGAAGCAGATGGACGTTTCGATTTACGAGCGGGAAATATTCAATTTCCGTGAGAGCAAGATGACGAAAGCATTGGGCTGGCAGACTCGTGACGGGGCTGGTCGAGACGGGACGCGGAGCATAGCGATCGGGAACTTGGCGGCGCTGATCCGTGAAGGCGGAATCGAGATCCCGTGCCAGCATATTTTGGAGGAATGCCGGACGTTTGTTTTGAACGACAGTGGAAAGGCTGAGGCGATGAGGGGGAAGCACGACGACGATGTGCTTGCCCTCGCTATTGGGGTGACTTGCATCGAGGGGGCGACGACATACCGGCAACCCGTCCTGACTCGAGACCTTCCAGCGGACCTGCGGAGTTTGGAGCGTGACCGGCGGGGCAAGAGCAGGGTGATGACCTACGCCTGAAACGTCACCCGAAAAAATACTGTTGCCATGTTGAGAACAAAGTTGTATGAGCGTGCGACATGCCACCCACCGCGACATTCACCCCAGCAAACCTGGCAGCAGATGACGACGAGGAGCAGGCTTCCGGCTCCGCGGTGAAAAAGCGGCAGTTTTCTTTGGACGCGTTCAAGCCCCAACCTATGACGCTGGCTGGAACGGCGGCTGCGCGGCAAAGCAATTTTTCGAGTTTGAGCGGGATCGCTTCCCCCTCGGCATCTGTTGCTGCTTCATCCGGCGCTGCCGTGCGGCCAAGGTCCCCGCAGGACAATGTTGACCCGCTTGCCGGTCAGCAGAACATTGCGGCGGCGCGGACGGCTGGGACGGGGTTGCGCTCTGTTCCGATCCAGGACAAGAGCGGTCGCGTGGTCCGCATGGACACGAGGGCCGGCGGAATTGCTCCGAGTTTGGCGGACTGGCAGAAGCCTGGCGCGCCGGGATGGCAGGCGCAGAAGGCAGGAGAGGGGAAAACGCCTCTTGATGCCGCTGTCGAAGGGAAGAAGTTGCAGGCGACACAGGATCTCGTGAAGCAGAGCGGGCAGGACCCGGAGGAATTTTACCGGACGCACAACTACGACGGGAGCGAGAAGGATTTGAACGCGCGAGTTGCGCCGACGGGCATCGACGGTTTGAAGCCGGAAAGCCAGAGGGTTAAGGATGTGGCGAACAGCGATCTTTGGAAGGGGAAGCAGGCAATACCGTCCGGGCAGACTCCGGAATCCGTGATTGCAGCGAACCGTGCGCCGGTTGCCCCGGTGAATCTGCCCGGGAGCAAGGCGCAAATTGAGCAGGCTACCGGAGACGCAAGCGCCCGCGCGCTTAATCTCGGGACCGTCGCGGTTGATCCGAAGTATGCTGGGCCTGGGCAGTTGTCCGCGAAACGTGGAGCGGACGGAAATGTTTCGTGGGATAAGGCTCCGGGAGTCCGCGAGGATCCGAACAGAGTTTCCGTTGGTGGAGTTCCCACAAAATTCGTTCAGGGCAGTGGGGTTGTGGTTGACATGGCAGCCAATCCGGATGCCGCGCCCCTTCCAGCGCTTTCTGGACGAACGTTTCTTGGAGACGACAAAAAAGAACATACCCCCAGCTTATTTTTCAACACACCGGCAACGCCAGCGCAGATAGCCAAAAAGGGAAAGACAGTTCCCCCTGATCCGGCTTCGATCGCTGCCTTGAACGGAATAAAAAACGCAACAGGAAGCTGATTTGACAACCGATGGCAACACTACCGGACGATCCTTTGAATCCCTTGCGGAGACCGCAGGGACAGGCTGCAGGAGTTCCGGCGAGCGCGTGGTTGCCAGAGGAGGATGACGGTTCAGCGGATGTTCCGGACGCTCCGGAGATTGCTTCATCGATCGAGGCGAAGCGCGCGGATGCCTTGGCGAAGGTAAGGGTTGACCCGCGGGTAACTGCGGGGCTGTTCGACGCCGATGGCGATCCGGTTCAACGGCTGGGTGCCTACGTGGCCGAGAAGGGCCGCGTTGAGCGCGACCAGGCGGAAGTCAATTCGAACTTCGACGAGCGAGTTGCGATAGCCGAACAAAAGCAGGCCGCACGGGACGCAAAGGCGGCGGAGATCCAGTCACGCAGGGAGCACAATTCCGGCGCGCGAGGACAGGAGAGGGAGACCGGACAGCAGTTTGTTGCCGACGAAAGCGGCCGGCTGCAGCCGGTGATTGACCCGGTGACGCAGAAGCCGAAGTTTACTCCGAACGTTTCGCCTGTTCGATATGACGAGCGAACCGGCGCACCATTTCAGGTGCGGCGGGATGAACAGGGCACGCAGACGGTCGAGAACCCGGACGCGAACGCACCCATCGGGAGAAACCCCGACGACCCGACAGACCGGACCCTTTACCGGCAGAACAAGGAAAAGGCGTGGGATGTCATCGACCCGGAGGTTGCCGTTCATTCATCCGATCCGAGGGTTGCGGTAGAGGCCGGAAAGCATTTGCACGGGCTGGCGGTCAAAGACGTTTCATCCAAGCTGGCCGATGTGGATTTGCAGCTTTCCGACCCGGCGAAAAAATCCGTCCGGCTGACCGACAAGGAACGCGCGAAGGAAGAGAAAACGGTTGCGGCGTTGGAGAACGATCCGGACCCGGCGAGCCAGCAGTTGCTTGCTGAGGCAAAGGCGAAAATTGCAGGAGATGACGAGATCCGAGGGCTGCAGCAGCAGGCGTTTGATTTGAAGACGCAGAAGCGCGACTTGGAAAAGCTGGGGCCCGGGGGATTCCTGCAAAAATTGCGCGCCGACGAAAGCGGCCGGCTCGCCTCGCTTCCGGACGACAAGTTTCAGGAGGAGGCGCAGGCGAAAGCCTCCGACGTGAAAGCGCAAGTTGCCCAGGTCGCGACACAGCGGATCCCGATCACTGCCAGAATTGATGAAATCGACAAAAAGATGGCGTCAGGTGTAACCGGAGGCGAGCAGATCCGTCTTGTTGCAGAGCGCCAGGCGTTAATTTCACAGGACTCCGCGCTGATTGATCAGCACAACGCTGCCGTTGCAAAAATCAACGACGTTTCCGAGGCAGAAAAAATACGCTCCGAAAAGCGGAAGTCCGCCGACGCATTAGAGCGACAGAGACAACTCAAAGAGAATCCCGACCTTGCTCCGGTGTTTGAAAAGCAGGACGAGCTTTCCAGCGAGATCGAAGCCCGAAAGGCCAAGATCAGCCAGATGACAGACGGTCCGGACAAACAGCAGGCGCTAGAGCTTGCCACTGAGGATTTCAAAAAGAAATCCGACAAGATCAATCAGACCGCAAAGTCAGTTTTGCAAGCAAGGCAGGACAAAGAAAGCGACCTGAACGCACGAGCGCGAGCGCGAATTGAAGCAGAGTCCGGGATTTATATGGGCAACGCGATGGCCGGAACGATGAATGCCTTTGCTGGAACCGGGATGCAAAGCGCGATGGCCGGACATGAAAGCGACCTCACGAAAGCATCCAAAGTGAAGCTGGCAGAGATCGACAGCGCTCCAGACTCTGAGGCCGTCAAAAAACGCGCAGGGCAACTTCTCGATGACGACAAAAAATTGAAATTCTCGGGCGGCGAGGGTTACCAAGTTTTGCACGACGGGGCGATTGCGATCAATCCTGTTTCTTTCCAGCCCGACGGCTTGCGCCCGGATGGCATTGACTCATGGGAGAAGCAAATTGACAAAGCGAAGTCCGACGGAAAGCTAGACGACAAGCGGGCCGAGGCGATGCGCAGGCAATACGCCAGCCAGGCAGAGCAGATCCGATACGATGTCATCAGCGAGACGCTAAATAATTCAGCATTTGATTCCTGGCTTTTAAAAAATGATCCGCAGATGGCAATGATGCGCGATCAGAGCCTGTTGAGCATCGAGGGGCAAAAAGCGATTCGAGACAAAGCGGCGGAATTTTTAAAGGAACACCCAACCGCGCTTGAATGGACCGGAGACAAGTTCAGCCGGTTTGCCATGTCCACGGTCCCGCAGATGGTCGGTGACACGTCAAGCGCCCTTGGAGTGGTCGCAAACATTGGCGGCATAAAGCCAAATTCCGTCGGGAATTTTCTGCAAGATTACGGGGCTGGAATTGATGAGATCCGAAAGGAGATGCAAGACCCTCGAATGGCGAACGACACGACGGGAAAATTCGTGGAAGGCATGGGGAGCTCCATTGGATTCATGCTTCCTGCAGCCTATGTCGGGCGTGTCGCAAAGGGTATCGGGCTAGGAGAAAGGGCGGTTGAGCTGCTTTCCACCGCAACGGTTGCAGCGGTCGGAGCCGGACAGAATGCCGGACAAGTTTACAAGGAAGCCAGGGCGGCCGGACTGAGCGAGCAGGACGCCGCTCTTCCCATGGTTCTTGGAGGGATTATTGGGTTGAGCGAAATCACCCCGCTTGGAGAGATGCTGAACCGAATGGGGGGACCGATCAAAGGAGGTTTTCGCAAGGCGTTGAACGAGGCATTTTCCGAAACCATCGAGGAGGTAATTCAGAATACAGGACAGCAAATCGCTGGGAACGCGGTCGCTCAGGCGATCTACGACAAGCACCGGGATATTTTTGACGGCGCTGGAGAGGCAGCATGGATGGGTGGAGGATCCGCTGCCATTCTTTCCGCTTTGACAAGCGCGGTTGTCGGGGTTCGCTCCATTCGGCTCCGCAGCAAATACGGCGCTGGAAAGAACGTAGATATTGAGAATCTTTACCAAGCCGACGCCGAAATCCGCCAGGCCGGCAGCAACTCGATCCCCGACGCGAAGACGATCCAGAAGCAGCGCGAGACGTTGATTGCTCAGTTGCAGTCGGAGGATGATCCCACGCGCAAGGAAGCCATCGGCGCACAAGTTTCCGCGATGGACGACTATTTGCGTGTGGCCCCGGTGAATGTCCCGCGCGAGAGCCGTCAGGATCTTGCCCGCGCGATGGTCAAGATTGCCCAGGGCGTCCCGCTGGAAAAGCTTTCCGACGCCGAGCGCACGATTGTTGCCAAGGCCCAGACCTCTGCCGGGGTGAAGTTTGTCGAAGACGAAGGCGGCACGCCGATCATCACCGACAACGCCCGGGAATGGCTCCGCGGAGTTTCTCCGAAGGCCGACGAGCTTATCGGCATGGATGCGGCCACCGCCCGCGAGGCAGCGAAAACACGAAATGCGAATAGCGAACCTTTACAGCCCGAGCCAGTCACTTCTGATGCGGGCCCGACGAATGTTGATACTAATCAGCCAGAAGGGGGTGGAACAAATGAGCAAAAGCAAACCGAAACCGAAAAAGGGCAGCAAGGGCGGGATGAAAATGGGCGGCAAGAAGTGCTGAGCACTTGGAGCGCCACCGGCAGGAACGGGACGGAAGTTTCTGTCTCTGCCGGATCCCGCTCCGACGCGATCAAGAAACTGGCATCGAAACTCCCGCAAGGAGAAATGCTCGACCCGGACACGATCAATGAAACTCCAGCGAAGCAAAACGCGCCGGTTTCAAAAGGAACTTCACCGGCACCACAACAACAAGGGGCTCCGGCAGATCAGGGAGGGAAAAACCCTCCTGCAAGTGGAAGCGATAGCCCGCCGGCTGGGAATACCGATGTCAAAAGCGTAACCAAAGAAAAAACGTCACCGGAAAAAGCTCCACGTAGAACAATTTCAAACCGTGATCGCTGGAAAGGTCAGCCGGTTTCAAAGCCGGTAAAACTGGCGACCGTTATCCTGACAAACAAAGGAGTGAAACCGCAGGTAGCGGAGACATTCGCACGTCAGTGGGTTGAAAAGAATCCGGATAAATCGGTTCCACAAAGCCAGTCGGAAATTTTGCAGGCTTTCCGTGATGCCGGAGGGAAGCTCAAGGGAGAATCCACCGCGGCAAACTACAACACGGACGAGGAATACTGGAAAGCGAACGGTCAGTCCCCGATGGAAGCCGCGCAGAGCGCAAAGAACGCCAGGGCGCACAAGGCGAAGGACGATTCCGCGGCAGACTTGGCAAACGAAGCGCTCGCAAAAAAGATTTTGGATGGAAAATCTCCCGTTGTCGGAGAAGAACCCTCCCCGTATGGTGAAAGCGATGAATCTTTACGAGGACGAGGGGTTTCTTCACCAGCAGAAGCTGGCGCAGGAGGACTGGAAAACCAGGAGACTGGCGGAAATCAGCCCGATCGACCTCCGGAGGCTGGTGGGTCCGTTCAGGGCGCAGGAGGAGCTGTTGGGGAGAATATCGCTTCTGGAGAAGAACCCTCCCCCGCTTCCTCCGGGGAGCCGGTGGGAAGAGTGGCCAGACGAGGAGAGGCTGCTGACGTTGATCGGGGAATTGAGTCTGCTGGAGCTTGGGTTGGAAAACTGAACAGCGCGCTCGGTCTCTCCGGGGATCGCGCGGTCAACCTGGTTGTTGATACAACCGGAAAATCCCCATACGCGTTCATGGGGGAAGATGGGAAGATTTCCATCCTCATTGACCCGAAGTCCGCGCTTTCCAATATGAATATCCGCTTCGACGAAGATGGCGGAGATGGTCCCGAGTGGTTGAATTCCGCCATGGGCGAGGAACAAATTCACGTTGCCGACTTTCTTTCGGGACGCGAAAAATGGGAAGCGGCTGGAAAGCCTGACGGCGCGATGGAATTTTGGAAGTCCGAGCGCCAGAAAGACATCAACATTCTGCTTGCGGCGCTTTCCGGTCCGGGCGGAGAAAACATCGCAAACGCCGTAGTGCATGGGATTCTGGCCTACGACGCGCTCGGGAAAGAAATCTCCGGGGAAGCCATGGCTTCGCGGATCTCAAACCTTCCCGGTGATACCATCATTGAGAAGGCGAAAAATCTTCTCAACGACTCCAGGAACGGGCTCGGGCTATACGACAACACGAAAAAAACGCAGCTTTGGAATTGGCGGGTAGTATCCGAGGTTTTGCGCGAGATCACGCAGGTCCGCAGGGCTGGCGACATCACCGAGCAAAAATATCGCGGGATTGTCGGGCGCTTGCTCGATTGGATGCGCGGGGTGACAAAATACCTCAAGGCTGCCGGGGAGCATCCGGTTATCAAGGAAATGCTCCGGAGGATCGAGGAGATCCTGAATTTTGCCGATGGCGGGGAAGATCCCGGAACGAAATCGAGGCCCCCTCCCGAAAATCCTCCAGAAAGTTCGAAATCTCCCGTTTCCGGAAGCGATGTCGCTTCGTATGGTAAGGGAGATGAGAACGGAATTGGAGACGGCGCAGGAGTTCAGCCAGTTGGCGAGCCGGTTCGATCGGGAGATGTTGAGGATCAATCAGGAGATGTATTGGAGGGCGTATCTCCGGGAGGACCGGGAACTGAACCTGCTGCTCCACCCGCAACAGCCGGTGGAGGATCTGCCCCTGTTCCGGTGGGCGAACATGGAGAGGCCACAAGCAAGCAGCTTCCCCCGCCAAAATTCTCGGTTACCGGAGAGAAGACGGTAGCATACACCGACGGCAATGAGCCCGTCGAAGCGAAATGGGCGGTCGCGGACATCGGCGATCTCGTCATTTCCAACGAAGACACTGGCCGCGTCAACCCGTATTACCCACAGGAGCTACAGCCGAGGGACCGCAGCTCATCCGGAAGCCAGATGCAGGTCGATGACATCGCCAAGAACGCGAACTTCGACCGCCTGAGCGTTTCGGACAGCGTCGGGAACGGTGCCCCATTTGTCGGTCCGGAAGACGGGGTTGTTGAGAGCGGGAACGGCCGGTTGATGGGTTTGCGCCGGGCCTACGAGCGCGGGCTTCCATCCATCGAGGCCTACCGGGAGAAACTGATCGCCAACGCCGGAAAGTTCGGGCTCGACCCCGAGGCGATCAAAGCGGTTAAAAAACCTGTCTTGATCCGGGTGAGGGAAACCCTTTTGGACCGGAAGAAGTTTGCCGAGGTAGCCAATGTCTCGAACGTGGCCCCGATGCGCGAGATGGAGGTTGCCAAGAAGGACGCGAGCAACATCACGCCGGACCTCGTTTCCCTGTTCAACCCCAGCGACGAGGGAGACATCTTCGGGTCGCAGAACCAAGATTTCATCCTGGCGTTCATAAAAAACGTGGTCCCGCAAGGGGAGCGTCCGGCGATCATCGACAGCAGGGGGAACCTGTCTCAAACCGGGGTGCGCCGGATCCGCAACGCGATCTTCTCCTATGCCTACGGGTCCACGCCGGAGGCGATGAACGCGCTGGGACGGATGACCGAGAGCGTGGACGCCGAGGGAAAGAACCTCACCAACGCCATGCTGGCGGCAGCGCCGAAATTTGCGGAGCAGGCGGCAAAGATCAAAAGCGGGGCGCTTTACGACCTTCCCATCACCGGGGATTTGCTTGCGGCGGCGCAGGAGATCGTGGACATCCGCAACCGCGGGGAAAAGATCGGTGACGCGCTGGCCCAGCAGGAACTTTTCGGGAGCCGGATCACGCAGTTCCAAAAAGAACTGATCGCGTTCCTGGACAAGAACGCGCGGAGCGGGAAGCGTATCACCGAGACGTTGCGCCGGTATGCTGCGGCGCTCGAAGGCATGGGGAACCCCCAGCAGGCGGGATTTTTCGAGTCCGAGAAACCGACGAAAGAGGGGCTTTGGAACCTTGCAAAGCAGCCGCCCCCGCAAACAATCCTTTCCTCCGGAGACCGCCGGCAGAGCCCGCAGGCGTGGGCGAAGGCCTACAACAAGCTGTTTGCCCTGCAGCGCGCCGGAGAAAAGCTGACGCCCGGGCAGCAGCTCACCATGAACCGCGCGGAGCGGGAACTTGGGCAGTCGCTCATGTTTGACGAACCGCACCAGGACCCCGCGGAATTCGAGAGGGAAGGGCTGGAACGCACGATCGGGAACCTCGGGAAACAGATCCGCGACGACATCGCGAACCTGCAAAGCCATCTCAGGAACCTCACCGGACAGCAGATCGCGGACGAGAAGCGGAGGATTTTCGGTTTCCAGAAAGAACTTGTCGGGCTGAAAAAGCGGCTCGCGGAACTCCCGGAGAAATCGGGTTCAGCGCCAAAGCCCGACGACGGGCAGATGGCGCTGTTTTCGGGATCAAGGCGGGAATGGGGAAAATACGATTTGAGCCGAGTCCAACTCGGGCAGGACATAGCCGCGGCATGGAGGAATTTCCCGAGATCCGAAACGGAAATCCCAGAACTTCCAGAGGGAGACCCGAAAGACATCGCCGAAAAGTATCTGAAAGAACAACCACGCTTCGTTTCTTCCGCTTTTGGAAAACAGGTGGTCTTGCACAAGGTTGGCGACGTAAAGGGGCGTTCTCAGCACTACGTGGCAGGAAATGCCCGAATTTTCGCAGCAGAACCAAACAGGGTGCGTGTTCTGGCTATGCTTGCCAACACGGTCAGAAATGCGATGGCTTACGCATCGGCAGGACAAAAGGGTCGGTTTGCTTACCTTTACCGATACAGCGATGGAACCCTTCATGTCGTGATCGTGCAGAACGTTGCTGGAGGGCAGGAAATCGAGCGCCAGTTCACGGTCACGCAATATGACCACGACCCATCAAGGCAAACATCTCCGATTCGAATACTTCGCAAAAATGGAGCGGGGCCGCAACCATCTGCGACCCCGGAACCGGCTGTTTCACAGGAGATAGGCTCCTCAACAGCAGCGGCGACACCTAAACCCATACGGCAAGAAGGCGGTCCGGTCAACGAAAAAAGCGAAACCGCCGAGCAAGTTTTGTCAGGCGGCACCGGAAAGGCGTTGCGCGCTGACTCTGCGGCGGTTTCTGATGCCACCATACGGGATCTCGGGTATCCCATCAACGAAAATCCTGACGCCCTACACTCTGCCGGCCGCAGGGATTTCAACCAGCAGCTTCTCGACCTGCTGACGCCCGACCAGCTCGCGAAAAAGCAGGAGGGGAACCTTTTCCAGTGGGCCGGGGAAAAGAAGCCTGAAATTCAGGCTCAGGAACCCGAGCAAGCCACTGCTGCCAAAACCGAGCCAGAGGCACCGCCAGCGGCCCCGCCAGCGGCCCCGCAGGAGCAAAAAACCGCGATTCCTGAGAAGACGGAGCCTCAGTCCTCTCCGTCCAGGTCGAAGCCAACAGAGCAAATCGTTTTCAAAACTCCCTACCGCGGCCCATCTGGAGCAGAAGTTACGGCCTACCAGTGGAAATATAAGGTCATCGGGGAAATCGACAAACGCGGGGAGGAGATTTCAAAAAGGATTTCCGACTGGGACGAGTCAGAGGCCAGCGACGAAAGCGGACGGCTGATCGTCCATCAATTCGCGGTGAAGCTTCAAAATGGTGAAACCAGGCTGACCAGTCTCGAAGGCGCCATGCGAATGCTTGGTTACGCGCAGGGAGACGTGCGATCAGCGGGGATCAAAACTCTGGCATCGGCCCTCAAGACCCGGGCGAAACTCCAAATGGAGTATGACCGCGCGAAACAACAGAGTGATAAATTCCAAGAAAAGCAGGAAGCGGCAGCAAAAATCGCAGCGACATTGCCAGACCCGGAATTCACGGATGAGGGAGCATGGGCAAACGGGGACGCGATGCGCATCCAGCAGGCCGACAACGAGCACAATTTCCAAGTTTACTACCCTCGGGAAAGAGACGCCCGAGAGAAGGCGATAAAAACGGTTGTCGAGACCGCAAAATACAAAGCTGCCGTCTCTCAACTTCCAGAGGAGATCCGCTCTGCGGCTCCAATCCCATACGGGAAGCTCGATGACCTCAAGATCCGGATCGAACGCGCGGACAAGAAACTCGGGAAACTCTATTCCGAGAATCAAACTCAGGAAAAACCTGAGTCTCCTGAGAACTCGAGTGTTCCGACAGAACCCGGTAAGCCGGTGGATCTCTTCGGGGAATCCCTCGAGTCCAAAAAGATCACCGGACAGGCTGGAACCGCATTCAAGCCGAGGAACATTGTCGAGGGGTTCATGTCTCCCGACTTCGTTTACAACATCCAGAACTCGACGCCGGTGCCGGAGGGCCGCAAGCTCATCGCCAGCAGGATTTATGAGAGGAAAATTCGCGGGTGGCACCACCTTTGGAGGCTGAACGTCATCGAGAACGCGGAAGGCGAGCGGTATGCCATGGTCGAGAATGGGCTTGACCGCCAAGGAAACGCGAATTTTGCCACGACAGAATTCAAGGAAGTGCCGCAGAACGACCTGGATCTATCGGCACTTGAACCCGTCCGGAATGCCGGAAGGGATATTTGGGAAGAAAACCGGAAGCCGAAAGAACCCGCAGCGAAAACCGTCGATGTTTCCGACAAGCCTTCCTCGCAGCCCGGAGAACTGACCGATTTCGGAACGAAACTCGGCGGTGCCCGCAAGGACCAATCTGCATCGCTCGCCAAGGAATACAGCGACGACGACATTGCCGGCAGGACGCTTTCCGAGATTTGGCCGAAATCCGAGGTGGACGCCATCGAGGACACGCAGCTTGCCGCCGTCGCGCATGCCGTCCGGTCCGAAGTCCCGGCAAAACCCCGCAAGGGATACAAACTTTCCCGCTGGGTAGAGACCGTCAAACTCGTGCGCGGGCTCATGCGGCACGCGGAAGAGAAGGGGTTCGACGAGATCCTGCGTCTCATGGAAGAGAAGCGCCTGGAGCAGTTCACTTCCAAGATCCGGCTTCTTTCCGCGATTCCGAGAGCCGCATGGGACCGGGTTGGAGAAGTCCGGAATTACCCCAACGCCTACCGCTACGTCACAGACGAAAACGGGAAATCTGTCTTTGGAGCGGACGGGAAGATGAAGACCGAGCCGACACCATTTGCCATGGCCGACGTGGATGGCCGGCATGTCCGCGCCGACAACCTGACTGATCTGGCCGAGAAAGTCACCGCGGCCACCGCAGAGGAAAAAGCATCACCGAAGATGCAGTTCGAGGTCCGGGGGCGCGGCGATGTGTGGGGGATCAACAAAAAAGGCGACCCGCTCTACCGGAAACTCAAGACGTTCACGGACTCCAAGGCGGCGCTGGATTTTGTCCGCAGCAACCATGGCGACCTCGTGAAAGCCTGGGAGGATGTCAAAGAGCGCGAAAACGTGAAGGAACGCGACTTGCGCACCGACTCCAACCGTCCACGCACCGGATCCGACCGACGTAACGGACGTGACGTGACGCCCGAGTTGTTCCAGCAGGCTTTCGGGTTCCGGGGAGTCGAGTTCGGCAACTGGGTCGCGCAGGGAGGGAATGCCAAGGAGCGCCAAGGGATGCTCAACGACGCATTCGACGCACTCCACGACCTCGCGGACATCGTTGGAATCCCGCCACGCGCCGTATCGCTCGACGGACAGCTTGGGCTCGGGTTTGGATCCCGCGGAAAGGGAGGATTTGCCGCCGCCCACTACGAGCCAGGAACGATCGTCATCAACCTCACCAAGACCAAGGGTGCCGGCACGCTCGCGCACGAGTGGTTCCATGCCCTAGATCACTATTTCCAGAGGCAGCGCAACGAGCGCGGAATTGTCGGGAGAAACGGGGACTACATCACCAACAATCCGGAAACCTATTTCGAGGGTCCAAACGGCCAGCGCCTCCCGGAATCCCGCTACAACGAACTGATGGCTCGCCCGTATAACGCGAGCCGACTTCTGGACTGGAAGCGCGTCGAAGGGGTGCGTCCGGAAGTAGCCGAGGCATTCAACGATCTGGTCAAAGCCCTCGATGAATCCCCCATGGCCAAGCGCGCGAAGCTCATCGACGCGGGAAAGAGCGACGGCTACTGGGGCCGGACCATCGAGCGTGCGGCGCGGTCCTTCGAGAACTACACGATTTTCAAGATGGCCCAGCAGGGCTACCACAACGACTACCTCGCCAACGTGGTAAAAGCGGATGACTTCTCCCGCGATTTGGGCCGGTATCCCTACCTGCTTGACTCCGAAATGAAACCGGTAGCCGAGGCGTTCGATAACCTGTTTGGAACGATCCATACACGGGATACCGAAAATGGCGTGGAGCTTTATTCCGGATCGCGAAACGGGCAGGATTTAATGGATCTCGGGATGTATTCAAACCCCGGAGAATTGGATTTCAACAAAGCCGCAGCGGAACCACCAAAGACCCCCGGAGAGCTCGTGAAAGAAAATCTCGGGCTGGCCGGCGCGATTGCCGCAAAGTATTTCAACGTCCCGGGCGTCGAAAATGAGGACGTGATCCAGCAGGCCCGCAAGGGGCTCATACAGGCGGCGCGCGCGTTTGATCCGGCAAAGGGAAAATTCGCCTCGTTCGCGTGGCGCGTCATGCAAAACGAGTTGAACTCTCTTTACGGACGCCAGATGGATGTCGCGCAGAACGAGTCTATTTCTCTGGATGAACCGGTCGGGCGCGATTCACAGGGCAACGACGCCACCCGCCACGACCTGATGCCGGACCGCACAGAACGCGGCCCGCTCGGGATCGAGCGCGAGGAGACGGGCGATATTCTGAAACAGGCCGTTGATTCGCTCCCGGAAAAGCCGCGCGAAATCGTGCGCCTGTCCATGCAGGGGATCGACGGTAACGAAATCGCCTCCAAGCTCGGGATTTCACGACAGAGGGTGAATTTCGTTCTCGGGAACGCCCATGAAGTGCTCCGCAAGAAACTGACGGAACAGGGGCTCCGTGGGCAGGAGGGTGGGATTCTTTATTCGGGAGATCGCAGCGCAGAACAGGACATCGACGACCTGATGGCAGAAATCCGAAAAGACATGCCGAGCCTGGCCGAGATCGAATCCATGCGCCAGCGGGCAAACGGTGAGGTGGAAGGGGCCAGAACGATCGGGCGGCCGGAAAAGGCAAAATACTCTTCCGACACGACGACCCGGCGTGCAACCGATGTCATCCAGCAGCTCCGCGAAGACCGGATGGCGAGGGAGACCGAGGACGGATGGATTTCCGAGGCCGAAGACATGCTGGCCCGCGACAAGGCCGGCGTGAAGCGCACGCTCCTTCAAAAGGCGCTGGATCCCGCGAAATACGGGACATTCACCGCCGCGGAAGTCAAAGCCGCGCAAATCCTCGTGCCCGAACTCATGCGGCGCGCGTTCAAAGAAAAATCGCTTTCGCTCCGGAAGGAAGCATTCGCGCTGGCGTGGGCATACGATGCGGGGGGAACCGCCCAGGCGCGCGCGTTTTCGGCTCGTCGTGACCCGTTCAAGACTCCCGCCGAACGCCACACGGAATTTTTAACTAAAATCATCAGCACGCCTACCGCCGAACAGCGGAAAGACATCGAATCGGCACCGACACCGGAAGAAAGAAAATCCCGCCTCGAATCGGCCCAAAACGAACGCCTCGACAAGATAGAAAAGGCGCTGGCAGACATGGGCGTTAAACTTGAGGATATTTTCTCCGGGGAGGCATACGTCAGGCTGAAAGGTGTGGCCATGGTGGAAAATGCGATGGGGGCCTACGATGCCAAGAAACGGAAGGCGCTCCGGCTCATCCAAGACCAGTTCCCCGACAATGAAATTTCCCGTGTCACCGGGCTTTCCATCCCGGAAATCAACGCCTTGGAAAAGGAATTCATGGCGAAACTTTCCGCGCGCCTGGATGAGCTTGGAGACGATGCGCTTGACCTCAAAAACTTCGATGTCGAGGCGCTATTCTCATCCGCTCCCGACATTGGCGTAAAACTCACGGCATCCGAGCGTGAGGCCAGAAAGACGGAAATCCTGAAAGCGATGGGATTTGGCCGTGCGGAATCCCGGAACAAAAAGGAACTCATCAAGCGTCGGAAGGCGAAGCGTTCCTATCCGGCGCAATCCTACAGCGGCCCAAGCCCGTCGGATGATCCGGTGAAGGCTGAAAAACTCCGCCAACAGGGGCTCGAATGGGACGAAAACCGGAAAGCATGGAACCGGAATCCAAAGGTTCCAGGGAATGAACCACTCCCGAGCGAATCCATGAAGCAGGACAGGATCCGCTACGATACCGACCAGCCATGGGAATACGTCAAATTTGACCCGGCCAGCAAAGATCAAGTCGTCCGGGCTGCCAGGATCATGCAGGCGGCCGATTCGAATGTTTTCGACATGATTATTGAGGGATGGATGAACGGCCTTCTATCTGGACCAGCTACACACGTTGCCAACATCACCGGAAACGGGGCGATGGCCATGCTCGAATATTCATTCCAGAGATGGACTGAGGCGGCGGTAAACACACTCGTAAAGGATCCAAATTCTGCAACCTTCGGAGAACTCAAGCACATCTATCGCTCTGCCATGCCTGGGATCATGAAGGGCTATCAGGCCGCGCTTAGGGCGTTCGCTTCCGAGCACGATTTCTTTGAAAACGATGTCCTGAACTCGCAACTGGAATTCAAGGATTTTGACAAAGGCGGGGGCGGGAAAGCTGCAATCCCCGGAAAGATCGGGAGAGTGGTGAGGGTCATGACTCGCTCCCTCATGGCGATGGATGCCTTTTTCAAGTATGCCACGGGGCAGATGGAAGTGGCCGGTCAAGCTTATCGGATTGCCATGGCGCAAGGGCTCACGGGTGAGGCCATGGAGGCTGAAATGCGAAGCCAGATAAACATGCCGGGATCAATGGCTTGGCAGCGTGCGGTATTGAAGGCAAAAGAGCTCACGTTTCAACAGGAGGTTCCTGGAATCGTGAAAGGGATCATGGCATTGCGCGAAGGGCGGGAGGCAAAGATTCTCAACAAAACCGTTTCTGGATGGGACTTCCCCGGCAACCAACTTTTCTACACCTGGCTGAAAATGCAGCTCCCGTTCATCAAAACGGTTTACAACGTATTCCGCACCGGCATCCGGAAAAGCCCGGTCGGAGCGCTCAATATGGGCTATCAGACGGCCAAGGGCCTCTACGCACTAAAAAATGGACGCCCGTTCGTGGACGGCTACGCCAAGGCGATGTTTGTCCGCGATGTCTCGGAGCAAATCCTTGCCTTCGGGGCTACGGCTTTTCTCATGGGAGCCATCGAGGGAGACGACGACGACGACAAGAAATGGTTGCTGATTACCGGTGGCCGGCCCTACGGAGTTGACAACCAGGGCGAGCGCGACCTGCTCGACCGCACCCACGGCGGCCAGTATCAAATTCGGATCGGTGGCCGAAACGGATTTTACTTCAATTACGGGAGGGTTGAGCCGTGGGCAACGACGCTCGGGACTGTCGCAACAGGAGTTCGTTTGGCAAAAAGCGGAAAAGGACCGGAGGATTGGATTGATAGAATGATTGCGAACCTTTCCTCTCAGGCCACCGACAAGACGTTCATGCAAAGCGTGAACAATATGTTTGGCGCAATTGACGCTTTACGCTCGAAAGACGGGGCATCCAAATTCGCGCAGAAGAGCGTGCAGGGGTTCCTTTCGTCTTTCGTGCCAAACATCATCAAGCAGCCGTTGAGGAATTGGGACGATTACGTCAGAGACGGAAAATACTCCGACAAAGAATACAAGTTTATCCCGATTGGAAATCTTGCTGAACCTCGCAGCAACCTCTACGGGAAACCGGTGCAGAAGCAGGGGAACGCGGTATCCCGCCTGTTCTTCCCTGCTGGCATCGTCCCGACTCCTGTTCTCGAACGCGGTGACCAGTTCCTGAAATCCTACAATCGGGTTGCCGAGAAGCCATACACGCCAGAGCGCCCGAGCGTCTATAAGCTCAAAAACGCGCGGGACCAGTGGGTTGACATGACCCCGCATCAAATCGCGGAATTCGACCGAAAGAGCGGGATACTGTTCGCATTGAAGCTCAAAACATGGCTCACGCCTTACGTCATCTCCCATCCGACCGAGGAGCACAAAAAGCAGTTTGAGAAGGACCTTTCCGAGGCGAGGGCGGAAATCAAGGGTCGCATGCATCCGGTCTCAGCGAAATAAACCGTTTCCCGAAAGGTGACGTTCCCGTATAGTGGGAACGTGAAGATTCCATTCTTGGCAACCCGTTTTTGACCCGGTATGAATCCCGCGATGCCCAAAAAGAAGAAAGTCGAGTCGTGGCCGGTCGTTTTGAAGGACTGGCGTGCTCGGCGCGGGATCACGCAGAAGGAGGCGGCGGAACGGCTCGGGGTGGCCATGCGGACTTATCAGGGATGGGAAGGAGGAGAAAAAAAGCCGATATTTCCATCCCCGGGTGCCGCAGAAGAGATTTTCAAGCCTTGACGGAGAACATGAAAATGCGTTGCATCTGGCTCCCGATGCTGCGAACTTCATTCACACAAGAGCAATTATGAGCGCCAATCTGAAATCTGATTTCAAGTTCTTTCTTGAACACCAGAAGGAGCTTGTGAAGAAATACAACGGGAAATATATCGCCATCAAAGGCGGCGTCGTTCTCGGGGCGTATGAAAGCGAATTGACCGCTATTCAGGAAACGGCAAAGAAGCACAAAATCGGAACCTTTCTGGTCCAATACGTTGAGCCAGGCGAGGAATCCTACACCCAGACATTTCATTCCCGGGTCGCGTTCGCCTAGTCCGGGATGATAACGAAGGCCCACAGCTTCACCGTCAACGCGCCCCACAGGCTTCCCGTGCTTTCGACGATGGCGGAGGTTCGTTCTTCCGTTCAATCCGGATCTGCGCCGATATTCAAGGGAAGAGCAATCTGGGATACTGGGGCCACCCATACAGTCATCACCCAGGCCGTAGTGAACGCATGCGTGATGCAACCAACCGGAATGGTGAAGACGCTTACGGCCAATGGAGAAAGGATGTGCGAAGCATATCTTGTCGAGTTCCGGCTCCCGAACAACATCGTTTTCAACAACCTCCGCGTGACGGTTGGAGACATGGGTGCCGGCGGTCCGGATATGCTCATCGGAATGGACATCATTGGGCACGGGGATTTTGCGGTCACCAGCTTGGGCGGAAAGACAACATTTTCGTTCCGGCTTCCGTCGATGGAGCGGATCGACTTCCTGCAGTCGGAGAAAAAGAATATCGGGCGCAACGACCCGTGTCCGTGCGGATCTGGCAAAAAAATGAAAAATTGCTGCTCCGACAAAAAATAGCCCGCTCTTTTTTTGTTGACGGATATGCACAGTTGGGCGTAATCATCCAACAACGACACAAAAAATGCTCCCCACCGGTTTAGGGCCAGTGAGGAGCGGGTGTCAGTAACTCAACCGTTAAAAGCAAAGAAAACTGACGAATGAAAACCTACACGACCGGGAATTCTCCCGCAATCGAAATCACCTATCCGCTGGGGATCCCGCTCGGGATGTTCCGTGGAGCCGAGGAAGCAGCCAAACACGCCGGACAGACGTTCGGAGAATACATTCAAGCCTGCATCCATGCCGATTTGGAGTGCTTTTTCGAGCAACGGCGATTGGAAAAGCAGCGCCGGAAGGACAACAAAACCCTCAAGCGCCTCAGCAAATCGAAGAAAATCACGATCATCACCCAGGAGGACCAGCCGTGATCTCCTCGATGAACAACCGGTTCGGGGAAACCCTCGAAATCGAAGAGGGGAAGTTCTTCCTAGAAATCACCCATCAGCAGGTGCTTGTAGCTGGTCGGCTGGTTCCCCGGGAGCTGATCGGGATGCCGGAGGAGGAATGGGAGGATCTTCCCGAGACCAACCGAAACATCGGAGAGATCCGCCGCGAGATTTCAAAACTGGAGGCGCAGAAGTGGTTTCTCTCCCACCAGATGCCGGAGGCACTTTTGCCATGAAAAAACCAATCCGAACACACAAGCCAGAACCTGGAATCGAATGGGCATGGATAGAGATCAAGGCGGCAGATCTCGCCACCGAGAAAGCAGGCAAGCACGGGTTCGCCGTTTATTGCGCTCTCTGCATTCTGATACGGGATGCAAAATCGGATCACAAATCCAATTTCACCGGATCAATTCCTGACATCATGAAGATCACCGGATTGAAAAGAAACTCGGTTTGCGGCGCGATAAAATTGCTACGTGCGTCCGAACTTTTGACCGTCGTTTCAGGAGATATGAAGGGAAATTCCAACATTTACACCCTTCACCAAATTGGTTTGCCAGACAAACTACCTCGGTTTGCTGCACAAACTACCAGCGTTTGCCAGACAAACGACCTTGGTTTGCCAGACAAACACCAAGCCAAAGGAAGAAAAGATTCTTCTCCTTCGGAGAAAGAATCTTTGTCTTCCGAAAAAGGGCAAAAAAGCGCTTCCGCTGGAAACCCCTCGGCTGTCGCCGGGGTTTCCGACTCCGCGCCCCAAAAGCCCTACACCGGAGTCAACGAGTTTTAACCAACGAAAATTATGCACCAGGAAGACGAGCAGAACAAAAAAGACGCGGACTACCGAGCGAAGATCTCCGACATTTTTCGGAACTCCATCAGTCGGAATTTGCTCACCGACACCACGTGGCTGACCGGAACACTCGATCAGATCGAAATCGGAAAGGTTGGACCACGGAAAGCGATCCACGCATTGCACAGGAAGATGACCCGACAAAACATCGGTGATTTTTGGGATCAGCAAACATGCTACCTCGAAAACATCCAAGAGATGCTATCCGCAGAAGGGATTCCCCCGCGCCCGAAACAGTGTCGGATTGGCCTTCGGTTCGCGAATGCGGGTGGAATCGTGACGTTCCACGGGCCGAGTGGAACAGGAAAAACGACATGCGCGGTCAGAGCCGCGACCTACTTGGCTGCCAAAGGATGCGCCGATAGCGTCGTTTCCGTGTGCGGGACGATGCTGGGAAGGATGCGAACTCCAGAACTCAGTGACCTCATCGAGAAGGCCACTGCCGCCCATGTCGTAATCCTCGATGACATCGACAAGGGCAGCAAAAGCGAAACTCGATCCTCGGCGATACTGGAAATCCTCAGCAACCGGGAATACAAGCTCCACGAGACGACGTTCGTGACGAGCAACCGGGCCGGCTCCGAACTGGCAGACCAGATCGAGGCGCAGACCGAAGGTTACGGGCTCCCCATCGTCAACCGGCTACGCAGGGGAATCGTTCTAAATTTCGAGAGAGAAGAAATCGACGAAAAAGCGGCACAAAAGGAAATACTCTCCGGACTCGTCAAAAAGCATTCCAGAAAAGACGAGTTCGACGCGGAAGAATTTGGCCGGCTGAGATGGCGGGGATTCGGGATGGGATAAAAAATCGTTGTCCGGATCAGAGTCGGTCCGTATGATCCGAACATGAGAACCCTCCTTTTTCTGATTCTCACCGCTGGATTATCGTTTTCGCAACAGGATGAAAACACTCGGCTTTTCTACAGGGCTGGATCAATCAAACAGGATATCTTTCCTGAAACCAGGTTCAGTTGGTCAAAAATTAACCCAAAAGCCAAACGGCTTGAGGAAATTGCTAAAAAGGCAAAAGTAGACGTTGCTGCCGATCCATTGAAAGACCTTGTTTTTGCACTCATTGCAGCAGCCGATTATGGAATAGCTCCAAATGTGAGCGAATTGCATTCCGGCGATAGGGAAATTTTGAACGCAGCCATTGAAAAAGCGCGCTCTTTGTCTGATTCGCTTCCGGGAACAAGAACAATCTGTGATTCGACTGCTGTTCCAGAAAAACCAAAATCAGACGGGCTTGTTCCAAACCCAATAATTTTTGAAGATGACGGAGATCCTGTTCGAAGACTTGCAGAATACACGGCACACCCAAGAGTAACCCGTGATGAAGCAGCTAAAATCGTTGCAGAAAGAAAGCGTGAAAAAGCGGAACTCGCCAGAGAGGAAGCGGCAGACTACAGAAACAGTCAGGTTTTGGACGAGCTTAGAAAACTGAGAGTTCAGGCACAAAGCCAGCAACAGGATTTGCAGAATCTAGCCGATCAGGCGGAATCGCGCAGGCTGCGAAATCTCAGATAGCCGTCAATGTGATCATTTCAGTGAAATAATCTGATTGCGTAGGCGTTCCCCTGTTGGTAACTGTTCCCTTTGTGAACACGATTCAGGACGAGACGAATCTTTCCCGCCGGTTTGTTGACGAGACGAACGACATTCCCGAGCCGGACGTTTCCGACCAGAACGGGCCCGGGATGGTCCCGTTTGTGTCTCCCCTAAAGCTGACGCTGGACCAGGAGGAACGGATGCTCCTGCATGTGTTCCGAAGGAAGGAAGAACTCGAGAAGGAGCTTGGCCGGAACATGACAGTCGGAACGGACTGGATCTCCTCGACGATGGCCGAGGAAGGCGCGAAAGAGAAGGCCCGCAGGACGCATTTTGGGAAACGCGATCTTTTCGAGCTCACCTACAACAACGACGTGACGTGGCGGGCGCACTTGCTCGGGGATGCTGAACAGAACATTTTCGCTACTTCGAACCTGACGGCCCCGATCAGCCGGCGGATCACCCGGCAGATGGTTGCCAGGGCGAACAACTACTTTTTCGGGACTGACCCATGGCTGGCCGCTTATCCGGTGGGTGCCGGTGATGCGGTGATCGCTGACAAGGCGGATAAATTCGCCAAATTCAAGCTGGAACAATGCGAGGCAAAGCACGTTCTGGAAAAGGCGGTGGAACTGGCATTCGTGCGCGGGGAAAGCATCGTGAAGACCAGCTACGAGCGCAAGGAGCACATCTATACGCTCAACGCGGAAGTGCTGGTTGGCCCCGACGGGAAACCGGTGATCGCCATGGATGGGGATTACATCCTCAAGACCGACCTTTGGACCGAGGAACAGGAGATTGCGATTGACCCGCAGACGATGGAGCCCGGGGAGCCTACGCCAACCGGGCGGATGGTCCTCAAGCGCGACGGGCAGACCCCGCAGCCGGACGGGTTCAATCCTGACACCGATTTCGCGCAAATGCCGATCAAGCGCCGGATCACAATTTACAAGGGGCCGCGCATCGACCTGAAATACTTCAAGGATTTCCTTTGCCCGATGACGGCACCATCGGTGCAGGATGCCGACCTTGTTTGCGACCTCTACGATTTGCCGGTGTCAGACCTGGTGGACACGTATATGCGCCAAGGGCTCGACGCGGAGGAGGGGAAACAGACCGCCCGCCCGGATGTCGAACGCCTCGTTTCCATCGTGCGCGAGATGGCCAGCGAAAGCAGTCAGCCCAAGAGCGCGCAGAACCAGCCGAAAAACACGAATCTGGAAAGCAACTACCAGGGGCAGGGCGGGTTCATCGACGGCATGGGGCCGGTGGCGGAAATCGCGGAGTTCCATTTCCGGTTCGACGCCGACGGGGATGGCATCCAAGAGGAGATTTTCCTTGTGGCCGATGTCAACAGCAAGCGCCCGCTCTACTACGATTACGAGGCGAACATGACGCCCGACGGGTTACGCCCGTATGACGTGATCCGGGTGAACGAGGTTGACGGGCGCTGGTATGGTCAGGGCTCCATGGAGATGTTCAAGACCTACCAAGAGGTTATCGACCTGCTTCTCAACCGGTGGAACGTCTCACAGACCCAGGCGGGCCGGGTGACGGCATTCAATCCCGCGGCGTGTTTCGAGGGAGACAGCTACCCGGACTTGAAGCTTAACCGCGGGAACACCTACACGCTCAAAAAGGGGTTTTCCATCAATGACCTCGTGAGCTCGATCCTGCTGGTGGACGTGAAATTCGAGCAGTTGAAGGAACAGATGGATTTCTTCCTGCAGATGGCGATGAATGAAAGCGGTGTCCAGCACGCGAACGACGGGGCCATGGTTGGGCTGGACACGCAGAAGCTCGCCACCGGGATCCGGAACATCGAGAAGAGCGGGCAGGAGATGTTCTCCATTTTCCTTTCCCACCTTGAGCCGGGGTGCAAATCCTGCCTGCGGAAGTTTTTGAAGCTCCTTTTCGCGCGGATGGACATGGCCGAGACATTCAAGTTTTTCGAGGGCAAGGTTGGGACAGAACTGACGCTTTCGCCCGAGGAAGTTGGAGACCTCGACATGGATGTTGATTTGGAGATGACCCGTTACCGCGGGGAGCAACAGCTTCAAAGCAACCTGCAGGCCGCTCAGATGGTGACGCAGTTTTACCAGCTCCCGCCAGTCATCCAAGAACGGGTGGCACCGCTCTATGTCCAAATGCTCAAGGCCCTGCAAATTCAGGATTCGGACAACATCATTGCTCCGCTGCAGCAGGGGGAACAAGGGATGCTGGAAGCGCAAGGGCTTCCCCCCGCGAAACAAATTCCCGCAGCGCAGGGGCCGATGGCTCCCCCTCCACCAGCTTTGAACCTCTGATGCACTCCATCGAGTTCGAGGAGAAAAAGACATTTGGTGAGGTATCATTTGATACCGGCGTGCGTTACCTGGTCGAGGACCACAACGCGGCACAGTTCATGATCCAAGGCGGCGCGCGGGTGGAATGGCGGAACGCGCTCGGGTTTTCTCCCGATATTGACTGGAACTGGAAGAAGATCCTCGTCGTCCGGTGCGGTGCCCTCGGGGATTTGCTCATGCTCACCCCGACATTCCGGGAGATCAAGCGACGCTGGCCAAAGTGCAATCTGACCGTGGCGACATTCCCGCGGTATCGCTCCGTGCTGGTCAACAACCCGCATGTGGATGCGTTCCTTGACTACCCGGTGATCGAAGACCTGATGGACGACTATCAGGGCATCGTTTGGCTTGAAAATGCGGTTGAGACGCACCCGGACGCCCGGAAGATGACGGTCATTGACGCTCTCGCGCGCCGGTTCGGTATCGAGAAGCTTCCGGACCGCTCTACCGTCTATGCCATGTTCGATGGGGAACGCATGGCGGCAGAGGACGCCTACCCGAGGACATCCAAGCGCAGGGTGGGAATCCAGACGCGCGCATCGGCCCATTACAAAAGCTATGGTCAGGCGGAAATGGACCAGGCGGCGATGCTTCTCTACAAGCACGGCTGGGAAGTCTTCCTTTTCGGGAATCCCGGGGAAATCAACGCCCCCGACATGCCGGGGCTGGTGAACGTGACGAAAGTTGCAAAAACCGTGCGGGAAAGCGCGGCGATTGCTGCCACATGCGATGTGATACTTTCCCCGGATTCGTTCTTTGTCCACCTTGCGGCCGCTTTGGGCCTCCCGTGCGTTGCGCTCTACGGTCCTTTCCCCGCGAATCTTTACACAGCGCATTACCCGAAATGCAGGGCGATCCAAGGGAGAGGGAAGTGTTCCCCGTGCTTCCACCATCCACGCGGGACGCATTTTCCGACATCCGGGCCATGCTGGAAAACGGGACGGTGCGAAGTGCTCGCGGATATCACCCCGCGCGCGATCGTGCGGGCGGTCGAGGAGGCGAAATGAAGGTTTACACCTACTTCGACCAATGCTGCATGAGCGAAACCGCAGAAAAGACGCTCACTCTTTGGCGGGAAAGCTGGGAAAAGAACGGCTGGGAACCAGTAGTTTTGAACGAGAACGACGCTGGCCGGCACCCGCTTTACGGGGAATTCTCCCGTGCGGTGCAGGCGTTCCCGTCGGTAAATGGGCCGGGGTTCGACTACCACGCCTTCATGCGCTGGCTGGCATCCGCTCAAATCGTTTCCGAAACAGGATGGGGCATCGTCACGACAGAGCCCGACGTAATCAATTACAGCATGGATCCGGAGTCGTTGCGCTCCCTTGGGATACCATCCGGGAAATGCCTGTTTTTGAGTCCTGTTCCGGCAATGGTATTGGGAGACGGGTTTGAAAGGTTCTGTCAGGCGGTGATCGCCCACACGCTGCAGCCAGAGGATTCATTCGATGGCAACCCGCATTTGTCGGACCAGGATTTTGCGTTCAGGTATGGAGCGGGCGTGGTGGAATTCCTGGGAGAGAACCGGTATTGCGCGGAGGCATTCCAGGGAGACCGATGGAAGACAAGCCCGTGCGTCCACTACGCCACCGCCTACATGATCGAGAACAAATGCCTGCCAAAGCACGAGCATATCCCGCTTCTAAGATGAATTCGAAATTGGAATTGCCGAACGTCTCCTGCGTCCAAATCGAGGCGCTGTTTCCCGACCGAGCGGCCCGCGTTCTCAACTGGTGCGCAAAGTGTTGCAGGTTCGAGGATGTCATCCTCTTCTCCCCTCGCCCGCCGCTGGTCCCGTTCGTGGGCCGGTGGGTGCAAATCCCAAAGTTCGGCTATGTCGGGTATTCCACATTTTCAACGAAATGCCTGCATTACTACGTGAAGAGCGAATTCGCTCTGGTGACGCAGCACGACGGGTTCATTATCCACCCGGAGAACTGGCGGGAGGAGTTTCTTGATTTCGATTACATCGGTGCCCCGTGGCCAGAGTGCTTCGGTGAAGAGCGCGTTGGAAACAGCGGGTTTTCTTTCCGTAGCAGGGCGTTCATGCAGGCGTGTGCGGACATCTCTATCGCCCACAACAACGAGGCGGACGAGCCACAGGCCCGCAGGTATCAAAAGCGGGTCGATGAGGCCGCGGACGATATTTGGATGTGCAAGAATACGGAAGTCCGCGAGGCCATGGCGCGGGCCGGCATCGAATACGCTCCGCTTGACGTGGCAAAGTATTTCGCGTCCGAGATGGAGATTGAAGAGATCACGTTTGATGACAAGGAAGTGTTCGGGTTCCACGACTTTTCGAGGCGTCCGGAGCGCGAGGAGTATAAAAAACTCGTCGCTTGGGAAAAATGCGAGCTGCCTACACCGGAAATGCTGGGGATCGAAATCACATCCCGGACACCATCACGGCAAGGAAAGTGGGGAAGATGATCAGAAACATAATCACGAAAGACGGATTTCAGGGAGAGCGCAACGACGGCGGGCTTGAAATGGACTACAACGACGCCTGCGAACTACTCGCAAGTTCGGCGTGGAAACGGTATTTTGTCCGAAAGCTGGTCGCTCGACGTGACGCTTTGAAAGATGAACTTGCGGCGCTCGAATCGAATGACATTGGCGAGTTCAAGAAGCGCCAGGCGCAAATTTCACTCATAGGTGAAATCATATTGATCCCGGAAATCGACGCGAAGAACCTCAGATCCGGTCCGAGCACCCAGCGCAAGCCTTGACGCCTTCGATTGGCTTGCTGAAAAGGGTGCATTCTCCGTGGATTGAACAGGCCATGACCTTGGCCATGACGCTTCCGGTGCAGGATTGGCATTGGACTCTGCGGATCTCATCTCCTCGGTGGGCGCAAGAGTTTTGCTTTGCTGGTCCTGCATGGAATCGTGATGATGTGAACTTATCATTTCCGTTCTTTTTGCAGGATTCGCAATAGATCCCGCTCGGCATCCCTCCGCAGTATGCAAGCTGGCATGTCCCACCCTTTAGAAACGTGCAGTTCATCCGACAATAAACGGAGATGTATCAAGCGGGTTTCCACACCATGATTCCCAATCGCGCGGGATGAGTCCGGCGCTGCCGCTGCATTCGGGAGCGCTGAAAAAATACACCGTGTCGAGATCGACTGTTTCCCCGCTCCCTGACGGCTGGTTTGCAATATATCCGTTTGTCAGAAACGTGTAAGTTCCCCTCGGTTCTCCATCGTCCCAATCTTTCACCCACGTTGCCCATATGTAAATGCTCACACTCAAGCAGACGCATTCCCCATCTATCGTTCTGCATGGTCCCGATCCCTCGCTCCCGATCTGAATTAAAGTGTATGCCGTGATAACCCATCGGCATTTTCCGGTTGATCCATCAGCTTCCAATGTGACGCCAGTTGATCCAACCGGGCAAATGTTACCTGGTCCTGATCCCAACCAAGAGCACCCGATCCCTCCATACATTTCCATGTATCCAGCTTCTCCTTCTCCTGTCCTAATCACGCCTCCGGTGGCGCTGAGATAGGTTGGAAGCCCGAAAGCGAACTCTGACAGGCAGCAGTCTATTGGCGAACCGCAGCAGCATTCCTTTGCTGGCTTCTTATCGCTCGTCATCAGCGGTTGCTTCTTCCCGCCAACGGTGACGCATTGCGGAGAACTCATGGACACTTGGCGAACGGGATAGGCTTAGAAGTTCCGTCAGAGAAGATAATCAGCAAAGCTCCGGAAGCAGTATCCCACTGAACATCCGTCACAAAAAGCGAGGATGAACGCGGGGGATCTTCCGGTGCCTGGAAAACATCCTTGTCGAATGACGGGGGAACAATGTCGGGATTCTGCGGGTATCCAATCGGTTCCTGCGATGGGACATTGGTTAGCGAAGTGCCGGCACCAGATGCCTTTGCATCTCTGATGGCCCGTATCATCACTTCTTGAGTGGTGTCGCTCATATCGCCTCGAAATATGAACTGGCAATCTGGCTTTCGCTCTCATCGAGTGAATTGTAGCAGATCGCCTTTATTGTCTTTGAGGATGAAATGGTGAATGAGGACCCCGAAGCCAATACCGTTCCGTTTGTTTTTGTAGGAGTTGTCCCATTGTCCGTGTAACGGATCGTTGAGCCAGTTCGCGCGGTGATCGTCACGGAAAGCGGCGTGGGGGTTGGATGGAACTGTTGGGGATCGGGGGAAATGACCGGAGATGGATACGGGATAACCAGCCGGTAAATGTCGTTCACATAGAGGGCTCCCCTCCAAAGGCTGGATGCCACCTTGGCAACGATCGGTTGCCCGTATGGGATTTCCGCGGGAGATGTTTGCGGGAGGTAGATGTTGATTGGCGTCGGATCATCAACAACGGTCCAGTCCGGACCGGAACCAACCAATTCCAGCGTGATCTTCTTTCCTACCTCGATAACCCAACTCGGATGGATGCATGCCGGGACATGGACCGGAACGAGCCGGTTCACGAGGGTTTCAGGAGTGATGCCAGCGCCGGATAGATACTGCAGGATGACAATGCGAGAATATCCCTCCGGAACCATGTTCAGCTCCGTTTCAGTTGTCGATGCAAGGTCCAGCGATCGGGTGACGGTGGCAGAAAAGTTCTTCGTGTAGCCCTGCTTGATGTCGTAATCCAACGCCATGTCTGACACCACAAAATCAAGCCACGTCATCAGCGGGTATGCGGTTTTGATCGCGTCCAGGTATGCTGGCCTGACTGTCTTTGCCACTGGTTTGATTTGGATCTCCGCAGGAATCGCGTAAGAAAGCGGAGCGCGGAACGTCCATGAGCGCCCAATGACGCCACCCGGGAACCTGGTGATAATCTCGACCCGGCGCGCCTTGTCGATGTCCCTGTATTCGGTTACGATCAGGTCAGTAGTCGCGGTTGCGGTTCCACTCGCCGCGGTTGCGCTTGCGCTTGTGATGGCCGCTCCGCCTTGGGTTGCAGAAAACGTGAAAGAGGATGTTCCGACCGAAACAACAAAATACCGAGTCCCGTTCGCCATGTTGACCGGACTCGAAAGGGACCTGAAAGTTACCGGATCGCCGGCAACCAACCCATGCGGAGCGGTTGTTGTGACAACGCCGGCCACGATCGCTGCAGTAATGGATGCAGATACCCCTCCGCTCCTGCTTCCATCCTGCCCAGTGTTGGCAACGATGGTCTTTTTCGTCGTGATGAAAGCATTGATCTCCTGGATGTATTCCTCGTCCGTGAGCGAGAGCCACGGAAGCCGCTGGAATATTAACAGAAAATTCCCTTTTTCCCCGGGCTTGATGTCCACGAAGATCATCCCGGAATAACGGGCATCCAAAAACGATGCATCGACAACGGAATCTATGGTCGTTGTCCCGTAGGCCGGTGCTGTGCCGACTTCAAAGAACTTGGGATCCACCTCGACCCCGACGAGATAGAGCCCGCCAGCCGGGTCGGCAATTTCAACGATCCTCGGTCTTTCTGACGGTGTGAATTCCATTGGCATAAGGGCGTCACCAAGAAAGTAACTGTTGACAACCTGTGAACATTTTGCCAATAAGTCAAGCCATGAGCAAAACCCCAGCGGCGGATGCCCAGGACTCACAAACGGCGACCGGTGAAGAAAACTCTTCTTCCGCGGTCGAAACGCAACTCAACACGCAGGGCGAAAAAGCGCCGGCCAAGAGTGCGGATGGAGACGATTATTTGGCGGAACGGGAAGCGTTTCTCACCGACGAACAGGGATTTCTGAAAGCCAACGGCGCGGCGGATGCTGCGGCGGAGACCGAGGAAACGACCGGCGGCGGGACGCAGGAAGCCCAAACCGAAGGGGAAACCACCGAGGCGGATGCCACGGATGGAAAAACCAAGGAAGGGGCGGAAGCCACGGAGGAGGCCGAAGAGGAAACCGCCGGGGAAACGACACCGAAGCGCAAGCATGTGAACCTGGCCAGGATGGGAGAGGAAAAGGCGAAACTCGTCATGTTTCTCGACCAGAATCCCGGCGTGCCGCTGGAAAAGGCTGTTGAAATCCTTGGGCTCAAGCTCAACGGGGACCAGCAGAACCAGCAGCAGGAGACCGAAAGCGGGCTCCCGAAAACAGCCGCGGAGGCGCAAGCCAAGGCGGACGAGCTTTTCGAACAGGGGATCAAGGCCCAAACCGATGACTTGGACTTTGCGCGCGGGGGGGAACTCCTGCGGGAAAGCCGGAAGCTGGAAAAGCTGGCCGGCGAACTCAAAGTTCAAGAACAGCAGGTGCGCTCGGAGGAAACACATCGGATCAACAGCGAATTCGAGGATTCGAAGCGGAACGCCGTGAAGTATTACCCGGATGCCAGCAAAGCAGACAGCCCGCTTGTGAAGAAGATGCTCGAACTCGACGCGCTTCTTGAAGAGACGGGGGATGAACGGTTCAACAGCCCGGACAAGCCATTTCTGCTCGCCAAGCTCGCCGCGAAGGAACTCGGGATAGCCCCGAAGAACCCGAACAAGCAATCGCCACCACCCGCACCCTCGAAGGTGCAACAAACCAGCCCTGTCCAACCCGCTCGCGGAAACGCGCGCACACAACAAACCAACACCCGGGAGGGCACGTTGGATGAAGTGGTGGACAGTGTCCGGGACGAGGACAGCTACGAGGCCGCGAAAAAGCGGATCCTCCAAGCTGCCTGACGAGCCAATTCGCCCGAAAATCGGGCGGGCCATTTTTTCCAGTGTGTGAGCCAGGGAAACCGAAGGACCACACGACCATGAAAAAATTCATCAAAAGCAGGGATTTTGTCTATCTCTGCCTCACATTGCTTGCCATTGGGGTGGCGAGTTACCACGGGATCGAAGCCGGGGCGCTGACGCTCTTGGCCATCGGTGGGACGCTCGACATCGGAAGCCCGAACACGGGGGCCAGCCTTGCCGCCCAAGCGCCTACGGCAGTCCGTAGCCTTTGGAAAAAGGGCCTCGACCTCTTCGAGTCCAACTTTGACTTCTTCGCTGAATTCGAAGGGCCGACTGCCCGAAGCGTTATCCGCGTCGAAAACGGAACCGCCGACGGCAGGGGGCAGAAGATCCTGTTCACAAGCGCTGCCGGATTCTACCGGAAGCCACACCACGGGGATGAGATGTTCCTGACGCCAGCCGACTTCGAGAAATTGAAGATCAACGATTACGAAATGATCGTGGACTGGCTGCGCAACGGTGTCCGCTACAACAAGCGCATGGAGGAATACATGGGCATGAGGGGAGAAATCGCCTCTGGCTTCAATGAGGAAATGGGCAAGTGGCTGGGACGCACGAAGACCCATCTCCTGATGATGATGTTCCTGCACAAGGTTCATGACTCCTCGCTCACCGTGATCAACGGCAAGGGCATCGACACCCTGGGCGGTGGCGACACGTTGGACTGGGATAGCGTGGAAACGCTCTACACCCAAATCAAGCGCCTCGGCGGTTGGCCGGCAATCGGCGGAAAGAACCGGGAAAACGGGAGAGCGATCTTCCGCAACTTCCTCGTTTCCACGACCGACACGCTGGACAGCCTGAGCAAAGACCCGACGTATCGCGGTCTCCTGCAGCACGCCGACACGAAGGGCGCGATGAACTACCTCTTCAAAGAGGGATTCCGCGACGTGAAGGGCCAAATCATCAAGGAATACAACCCGATCGACCATGACGGGCTCGGCCCGATCGGTTCGCCCCTCAACCCGAAAGCGGAACTGGGCATCGCGATCACCGCGGGAACCGGAGCGATCCAAATCTTCGGTGGCGGAAGCGCCGCTGCGGCCGCGGAGACCGACTACGAGTTCTTCCGGGACTTCCCGAACTTCGCCTACAAATTCTGCGAGGGCGACCAGCTCAGCGCCGGGACGGATCCGTTCTACGTGCTGGTGGTCAACCCGCCGGATGGCACGGCGACCGCGAACATGATGGGCTTCTACAAGTGCGTCACCAACGACGGCGTGAAGCTGACCGTCACCGAACGGCTCGCCCCGAGCGCGGCGGGATCCAGCGTCAACAAAACCACCGTGGGTGGAGTGACGTGGAATTCCGGCAAGTTCGAAGGCAAGACCACGACCGAGCACCCCGAGGGAGCCATGGTCTATCTCGCGAATGCCAAGGGCCAGCCTTACGGCTACAGCCTGTATCTCGGCGGTTCTGCCGCCTATCGCGGGTATGGCATCTTCCGCGGCAACCGCTCGCAGCAGATCCACGAGGGTGGGTTTGTGACCGACGTGTTCATCACGACGGTTCTTGGCCAGGAGCCTCGCCGGGACACGCGTAACCGCACCCCGGGCGTCATCCGCCTGGCGCATGCGGTGAATTACGCCGGGACTCCGATCCCGACGGACATCGCCTGAGTTGTCTCACTCTGGCAGGCTTTGGGGAAACCCGGGGCCTGCCAGCAGAGGCCATTCAGACATGATCAAAGCACTCATCATCCTGCCCAAGACAAGCAGGTATTCCCCGGCGAAGGTCGGGAATTTCCTTTGGAGCGACGAGCACCAGGCGCACCTGTGGGATGGCCGCGCGCTCGACCTGGAAGAGTTCAACCGGGTTTCGAAGGACATATTTTACGACAACCGCAGGAAAATCGAGTTCTTCGACCTCCCGCCGTATGTCCAGTTGATTGATCTTGTGGAGAGGGAAGAGGTTCAGGAAACGGAAGCTAGGCCGGTTCCTGGACCTTCTTCTTCCAAACCCCGGCTCAAAAGAAAACTCATCCCGATTCCCGCGGTTGCCTTCGCATGAAAATCACCGATATCAGGGACGAATGTTACCGGATGCTGGAAATCAATGCCGGCGTGACGGTCTCGGATTCTGTAAAGGCGGATTGCGCGAACGCGCTGAACCGGGCGCTGCAGGTGATGAACCTTGCCGGGAAGGATTACTTCCTCATGGAAACCCTCACGCAGGCGCTCACTATCGGAGTTTCTGAATACGTGATGGCGGCGGCAATTCAGCGGGTTATAGGACCCGTCCGGTTGCAGGGCGGTTCCCATTTGCGGGAACTGCGATCGCGCGGGCAATACGATGGGTTTGGGCTGTATTTTCAGGGGGCATCGTCCATGGCTGTTACCTCGGGGACTCCGGTTGCCTATTTCCTCGAGTCATCGAGGAGCACGAGTGGGGCAGACAGCGTGACATTGACGCTTTGCATTGCGCCGGCTCCGGTTGCTTCTGGAACGGTGGAGTTCGACGCGATCAAGGAGCCAGCGGCCTACACGGCGGCAAACATGAGCGATACCAACACCACGGTTCCGGTGGCGCACCAATACGTCGAGACGCTTCTTGTTCCGCTGGTCCGATACTTCCTTTCTCGGAGCCGGTATTTCACCAATGCGGGGAAACTCCCGTTGATCGAGGCCGACTACCAGGCTGCCATGTCCGCGATGGGGCTCGCTGATCCGGTGCAAAACACCACCCGGAAGACAAACCCCGACCTTGAGGAGGCCGCATGACGACCGCAGAACTGTTCTCTCGCTTACTTTCGCGCGCGACGGTCCGGGATCCGGGCCGCGTCCCGTTTGACGATGCGGTTGAAATCCTGGCGGCGATGAACGCCGGCATCTCGGAATACTACCAGATCGCGCCTGCGCGGTTCTCCCGCACCACGATTTCCACCGTGCTTCCGGCTCCTGCAACGCTATCCGTGGCTGCCGTGAACGGGAGTGCTGCCTTGGGCTCAAATGCGTTTTCTGCGGGCCAGCGCGGGGCGACCGTGATCGTTGGCGATGACGCCGGCCAGAATGAGGTTGTCGGGCCTGCCTCTCTGCTTGATGCCTACATGGGCACGAGCGGGACCGTGAATGCCACCGTCTATGGAGACGCGGTGGTGATACTGGATTCCTCTTTCAAGCGGGTTGTATCCCATCCCAGGCTCAGCGACGGCACGGAATTGTATGTCGATGATTCGCTGGTGAACCGGAATTTCAAGACATCTCGCGGGATCGGGACTCCGCGGCGGTATTGCATGGAAATGAGCGGAGCGGCCGGAGGCGGGAAGGATGTCGCGATTCTACGCGTTGACCCGATGCCCGGAAAAGCGTTCATCGTCCGCATGGAAGCCGAGTTGAATCCTCTCCACGTCGTTTATGGCGACCTGGCATCCCCTGTGAATGTCCCGGTGCCCGCCCACATGGAACACGCGCTGATTTCTTTAATCCGATGGCACCTGAAAGGGAACGTATTTTTTCCGGACCAGCGCGACACCGACGAGAAGGCCCAGGCTGCGCGGATCTCGATCGAAGGACAATCACCCGACGCCGGGAAATCGCACGGCAAGGTTTTCACCCCACGAGGCTGGTAAAATGCTTTTCAAACCGTCACCCATAAGATAACAGTCACCGAAGAGGAACCCATACCATGTCTGCATTCAAATTTTGGCCCTTCAAGAAAAACTCTAACCTTTCGGAAATCCCGAAAGCGGGGCAAGTTCTACTTTTCGTCGATGATTCTGGCATTTTGCGAACGCGGAATCCGGATGGAACGTCAACCGCTGTAGCAGACGGCACAGGCATCCCCGAAGCCCCGAGCGACTCCAAGCAATACGCCCGCAAGAACGAGGCTTGGGTGGAAGTCGCGGCTGGTTGGACAGCAATCGACTCAACTCCAATCACTGCTGTCGCCGGGAACCAATACGTTCTACGTCCGGCGGCTAATGGGACAACTGTAACCGACCCGGCCATTGCGGTAGCTGGAGATTTCTACGTTGTCCTCGTTGCCGGAGATGCATCAACCGCGACGGTTGGGGGAGTGGTATATGGAACAGGGTGCCTTATTCGCAGAGTTTACACGGATTCTAGCTGGGTTTCATATCCTACCTTTCCCCAAAATCGATTGGTCACTGTTTCTGCTACTTATGCGGTTTTAATTCGAGATGTGGTGGTTATCGCAACTGCCAACTCATTCACGATCACGCTGCCTACGGCGGTTGGAGTGACCGGAAAGCAATACACTATTATCAATTCAGGAACCGGAACGATCACCCTCGCCACAACCTCCGCGCAGACCATTTCCGGAGATGCGTCCGAGTCTATTTTTACCAACGAATCATTCACTGTCGTCTCGGACGGCACGAACTGGCAGGCAATTTAACCACATAAAAACATGAGCAAGCTACGAGTAGTTTCAGGAACAACTCCACGAATCAGTGGATCGGTCGCAAGACCGGCGGACAACACGCAATACGGAATTGGCGACATCATCGCGAACTCTGGAACAGCAGTCAGCGTGGTTCCGATCACGTTCAACATGGGAGCCAGCAGCGGTCGCTTGACCGGATGCCGAGCCACCGTGCTCGCTGCGAGCGGAACAATCGTTCTTCCTGCGTTTGACCTGATCCTGTTCCGGCCCAATACGGACATTCCGTTTGCTGCCGGGGCATATCCCGCCGACAATGCGGCGCTGAACATCTCCGCTGCTGCCTATAACGAGGTGATCGCGATTTACCAGTTTTCGGCTAGTTCATGGCGGAATCGGGCTGGTGGCACAACTGCTGCCGGGGCTCATATTTATCAGGCGGTATCGCTTGCCAGTCGTTCAATTGCGCCGTTCAACATCGTGGGGCTTCCTTCGACAACTACGCTTCTCGGCCTCGTTCAAGCGCAGAACGCTTGGACTCCTACCGGCGTCGTGAACACGATTTCATTCGCTTTGGACGCAGACCTCGACGTTTGACCTATGTCAGCCCATGTCGCCGGAAGAAAGTATGACGCTCTAGGGCTTGACCCGCTGGTGATTGCGTATTGTCAGCGATCTGGCGCAACTGACAGGCGAACCATTTCCGCGTGGTTCAAGTCGGCGCGTTCACTTGGGCTTACCACAAACTTGGTAGGGGCTTGGGTTTTTGGAGCGGGAAGGAACGCCGGGACTGGAACGACTGCGTTCGATTTGACGAATAATCGTTACGACCTAACCCTCAACAACGGCCCGACATGGGGCGCGAGTTCACTGGACTTCGTGAGGGCGAGTAGCCAGACAGCGGCGATCACAAACGCCGCATCTGGAGGGGCGTTCAATGTCGGATCAAGTAAGTTGTTCACCGTTTCGGCTTGGCTTAAATGCACCAGTTCGTCGGCACAGACTTACGCTATTTACAAAGGGGCGAGCGGTTGGGGGGTATATGATATTTTCGCTTCTTACCGCTTTTCAAAACCGGGTTACGGGCAGGTTGTTTCAGGGGCAGCAACAGACGGAGATTGGTATCATATCGCGGCAGGATGGGATGGGGAAAATTCGTGGATCTCGTTAAACAATGCCGAAAAACTCACGGTCGGAAATCTTGGGTCTGCTGACACTACGGACGACTTTTCTATAGGGGGATTCAGCGGAAGCTATTGGGGAGGATCAATCGACGAGGTGATGTTCTGGAACCGTGCGCTGACCGATGCGGAGAGAACGTGGATCTACAATGGGGGAGTGAAACGCATATGAGCTTCGAGGCACGCCAAAGAACTCTTGCTCTCGCACCCGCGTTGGTGGAGAGGCTGTTTTCGCAGTTACTCTCGGCGCATGGAGAGCAGTTGCCTGACAGGGCGGAGCTAGTTCGCACAATCGGGGGAAATTGGGACGATACCGAACACACTCGAATCCGCGCAGCGATGTTTCCGACAACGATCACAGGGCAGCCATTGGTGGATGGGCGCGTTGCTTTCACTGCACTCTGGCAATCCGACCTCGCTCGCGAATTTGACGCAGGAGCTTTTCCGATGGTCGAAGAACTCACGCCGGAACGATTGGCGGAACTTACGCCGCAACCCGTAATCTTGGAGCCGTAGGCTAGAAGGCCCGCATGATGCCAGCACCACGAACTAAGGACATTTACGACGATGCTCACGAGTGGAGAAAATCCACGGACACGAGCATCACGTCCCTTCGCGGTGATGTATCGGAGCTAAAGACGGGTCTTGGAGAGGTGAAGGCGGGGCAAAGGTATCTGGCCGATACGGTCAATGGCGCGGTGCAGGCATTCCAGCAGGCCGCGAAACCCAAGGAGACGCAGTGGGGCGTCCTGATCGCCTTGCTGACCCTCATCACAATCATCGCGGGAGGGTTTACCACCCTCACAACCAACCCGATCATCACGCGGCAGGAGAAACTTCTTGAGCGGGTGCAATCGTTGGAGGACACCGACAAGGCTTTCTCCAAATTCCAAGGGCAGAGCGAGACATGGAGGGAGAAAACAAAGGGGGAGATGGACATCCTATGGCTTCATGCACAGGAGGCGGAAACCCACAACCTGACGCTGGTGGAGTCAACAGCCTACGCTCGCGGCAGACAGGATGCCTACGAGGGCCGGCTGGACCGCCTCTCTCAGCGGCTCGAAAAACTCGGTGAACGAACCTACCAGGCCAAGCCATGAACCTTTTCAGCACATCCAATGATCCCACTCCAGCGCCGCCGGAGAAAACCGGTGTTTCTGCAACAGCAATCATCATGTTCATCATCGCGGCATGCTTTCTGGCCATGGCGTTCCTGTGCTCCTGCCAGCACCCGCAGAAGCGAACGGCGGCACCGCAAGCCAGCACGGCGGCGGTAGGGGTCAACCTGGACGCCTTGGGGCAGTCGCTCGGGAAGGCGCAGAACTCGGTCAGTGAGGTCCGATCAAACCTGTCCGAAGTCGATTCCAAGGCGGTCAAAATCCACCAGCTTATCCACGGAAAATGAAAACGCTCGCGCTTCTCCTCATCCTCGCAACGTGCATGTCGGCTCCCGCCAAGACGGTCAAGGAAGTCACCGACTTCTACGAGGGCAAGCTGGCAACAATCGACATGTGGACGACACAGATCCAAGCCAAGGCCAGCGCGGCCGACAAGCAGGCAGAGTCGGCACAGGCGGAACTCGCAGCCAGCCAGAGCGAGCTTTCCAAGGCAAACGACAACCTCGCCACGCTCAAAGAAAACATCAAGGCACTCGACAATTACGCCAAGGTCCAATGGCAACGCGCCGAGGACAATTACGCGATGTTCCAGAATGAGCAGAAGGAGACGGCGAAATTCCGGCATGAGGCGCATGTGAAATCATCCGTGATCGACATCGTTCTCGGGATCGTCGCCATCGCGGTTACGGTCATCGCGGCCATGTGCAGCGGCCAGATCGTCGCATGGTTCTCAAGGATCGCCCCATTTACAACTCCCTACGGATGGGCCGTTGAAATCGCCATCCTCGTCGTTGTCCCGCTATCAACTTTCGGTTTCCTCAAAGGCGTTCTCGCCATCGTTGAATCCCGTCTGTGAATCCCGTCCTACAAGCCATCATTGCAACTTGGTCTTCCCGCAAGCTGTGGGTCACGCTGATTGCTGCTGGCATCCTATGGGGTTCCTACCACATCACGGTCCACTGGCTCTACTACTACGCATCAGGAGATCCCAAGGCACTCCCGAACGCCAAGGAGGCGATCACCGCCCTGACATCCATGTATTCGGTCATGTTCTACGGGTTGACCGGGATCGTGGCTGCATACGTTGGAGCGAACAGCCTTGTCCAGATGCGGCAGGGTTCGATGGTCCAGACCGCACTCTCTTCGCTTACCGAAAACATCAAGGAGGAAACCGTCGAGCGGACCCCGCGCCCGAGGGATTTCACGCTTCCCGAAGATGAGTGATTTTTCCCCACGGTTCCTCGCCTTTATCGGCTTTGTGAAGCAGGCTGAAACCGTCTGGAAAAAGGGGCATTATGGGGATGATGCCTTTGTGGTTGTCGAGCGCGACCCGAACGACTCGGGCGGGACAACCAAGTGGGGGCTGGATGCAGCGACCCACGGCGAGGGAGTGGCGAAGCTGTCATGGCCCGAAGCCGAACAGATCTACTGGGACTACTATTGGAACGGGAACGGGCAATACGGTTCCTGCGAGATCCTGATCGACAAGGTGGGGGAGATCATTTTCGACACGCGGATCAACATGGGGATGAAACCTGCCAACAAGATTCTCGGGCAGGGTGACAACGATCCCGCGAAGATCCTCGAAGCCCGGGATGCCCGTTACCGCGCCATCGTGAAGGCGAACCCGCGCAAGGCGGAATATCTGCAAGGGTGGTTGAACCGGGATCAGAATCTCAGAAAGAGGCTGGGGATATGAAAGCCTGCCTGCCATCGTTTCTTCTCCGGTGGTTCGAGACCGTGAAACTGGCGATGGAGCTCCGCCGGCGCGCACGGGAACGGGAAATCGAACAGGAAATCCCGTTCGACGAAAGCCGGCTCCCCATTGGATGCAGGCTCCGGAACCACTGCGGATGCGCTGGGGACGAACTCCGATGCCCTATTTCTTCTCGAACAGAGCGTTGAGGATCCGGATTCCGGCGATGACAGCCGGACGCGATAGCGCCTTGCGGATTTCCTCGAAATCATCCGCTGACAGCTTCGATACCGATTTCAGGAACGCCTGGACCTGCTTTTGATTATTCCCCGCGACATCTTTCAAACCGGCCGCGAGGGTTTGCGTGGATAAAGTGTGCCCGATTCGGTCACCACCCCAGATGGAATGAAGTTCCTTCCACGATTTTGATCCCGGCGCCATGCCAAACCCTGCGGCGATCTTGCTGACCGTATCCGTGCGGGGGAGCGTTTTCCCGTGCTCGGTCTTCCAAATGACGGTCCGGGGGAGCCCGCAGCGCCGGCCAAGCTCGAACATGGAAAGGCCGGCAGCGATGCGGAGCTCTCTGATTTTCTGGCCGAAGGTCATGGTTTTGCAATCTCCACTTTTGAACCTCCAAGATCCACGTTTAGCGTGTCCAAGAAATCTTTCACGGTCACGTCGGCATCCACCGATAGCAATTCATCGAACTTCACTTTTACGATAGGAATTTGATTTTCCAATCGCTCTTGAGGCTTTTTCTTTTTGTCCGCTGACATTGAATTCCAAAGGTCCGAGTTTGTGACGACTCGGGGAATCTTCTCGGAAACACGCCAAACTCCAAACGCAAGCGCCGACAAGGCAACCAGCGTGCAGTATCTCAAAATCAGGTCGTGGATTCTGCTCATCCGAAAATCACTTTCTTGAGCGTACGGAGAAAAGCGCGGAAGGAGTAGAGGCGGGATCTTCTGCGATAAGTCCGCTTTTTGCCTGGATTGCTATAAAATCTGCACCGCGCGTTGAGCCCGTGGATGGGGCATTTCCCGAACCTGCATCGCGCGCCGAGCGGGCCGCGGAACGCCCCTTTTTTTCTCGCAGCAATTCCAGCCCTTCCTGAACGAGAGACGAGCGGGAGCGCCGCGTCTTTTTCATCTCCTGCTCCAGCCATTCATTCATTTCGCCGGGGATCGAGAAAGATTGTTTTGTAGCCTTCACCTATGGAGAAAAGTAGGAAAATTCCAAACATTGTCAAATTTTTATTGCCAACGGTAGGAATTTTCGGAATCTTGCCACCGCATGAACGGAATGAAGATTTCAGTCAGTCTCCCGAAAGACCTGTGGGATTTCGTGGAGAGAGAAAAAACGGCAACCGGCAGGCGCGGGACATCGCACGTCATCCAAGATGCCATCGACCTCCTTAGAAAATCGCGGGACAGGGCCGCGAAATACCGCAAGGCAAAAAAACAGGAAGCCGCAAAATGAAGCCGTTCTTTTTCTGGCTTTCCGAGCGCGTGGATTCTTTGTCCGTCCGCCTCGAACTCCTCGCGGAATGGCTCCGGGAGAAATCCCGCACGCC
>JBAXIY010000003.1:0-47657 GCA_037138135.1 Verrucomicrobiia bacterium | reverse complement strand
CAGGCATTTTCTGACATGGCAGCGACGCGCACTTCTCATCTCGACGACACGTTCTATCAAAAGGCGGATTCCTTCTACGCCGCAAATAGCAAGGTCGGTCTCACCTTCGACGATATCACGCTGGCGACGCTTTATTCCGAAGTGCTGCCGCGCGACACGCAGCTCGACACCACGCTGGCGGACGGATTGCAACTGAACATCCCGGCGATTTCGGCGGACATGGACACCGTCACGGAATCGCGCATGGCCATCGCCATGGCGCTGAATGGCGGTCTCGGGCTGATTCATTACAACATGCCCGAGCGCCAGCAACTCTCCGAGGTCAGCCGCGTGAAATATCACGTGCAGGGTTTGATCCAGGATCCGATTAAAATTGCCCCCGACCAATTCATCGGCGACGTGCTCAAGCTGATTGAAGAAAAGAAATTCGGGTTCAGCACATTTCCCGTCGTGGATGAAAAGGGGAAATTGCTGGGACTGCTTTCCGGCCACGTCGTCAAGCCGCGTTACGCCACCAAGAAAGTCATTGAGGCGCTGACGCCGCGTAAACAGGTTCAGACCATCACCAAAAAAGAACTCGGTAAAGATCCGATCGCGCGAGCAGACAAGTTTTTCACCGAACATCTCGGCATCCACAAACTACTCGTGGTGGACGACGACGATCATCTGCATGGCCTGATCACGATGAGCGATGTCGAGCGCATCACGCAGGAGCGCAAGGCGCAGTTCAAGCCCGCGCGCGACGCGCAGTTCCGGCTGGTTTGCGGCGCGGCGGTAAGTGCGACGCGCAACGCTTTTGGCGGCCTGGATCGCGAACGGATTTTGAGCCACGTCGAAGCGCTCGTGGAACGCGGCGTGGATGTCGTGGCCGTTTCCACGGCGCACGGTCACAGCAAAGGCGTGGGCGATACGGTGAAAGTATTGCGCGACGCGTTCCCCAAATTGCCCATCATCGCCGGCAACGTCACCAGCGCGGCGGGCGTGGAATATCTCGCCGACTGCGGTGCGAACGCCATCAAGGTGGGGCAGGGGCCGGGTTCGATTTGCACCACGCGGATTGTCGCCGGCGTCGGCATTCCGCAGATGACCGCGCTTTATATTTGCTCGCGCGCGGCGGCGAAAAAACGCGTTTCCATACTCGCCGATGGCGGCATCACGAAATCAGGTGATATCGTGAAGGCATTGACCTTGAGCAGCGCGGTAATCTGCGGCGGCATTTTTGCCGGTTGCACCGAAGCACCAGGTGAAGTTGTGGAGATTAGCGGGAAAATGTATAAGCATTATCGCGGCATGGGCAGCATTGCGGCGATGAAATCCGGCAGCGCGGCGCGTTACGGCCACGAAAAATCTGACACCACGCGCAAGGTCGCCGCGGAAGGCATCGAGGCGTTGAAGGAAGTCTGCGGCTCGGTGGATCGCGTGCTGGCGCAACTCATCGGCGGCATCCAGAGCGGCATGGGTTATCTCGGCGCGAAAGATTTGGAATCGCTTCGCGCGAAGGCGCGCTACATCCGCGTCAGCCCCGCCGGCCAGCGTGAAGCCGCGCCGCACGATGTCGTGGAATTGAAGACGGGGAGTTAGTCAGCAGCCAATAGTCAGCGGTCAGTAGCCTTTGAAGATATGAGCAAATCAAATTTTGAAAATCTTCGGGTGTATAAACTTTCGGAAGAACTGGCAGATGCCATTTGGGACATCGTATCGAAGTGGGACGCCTTCTCCAAAGACACGGTTGGTCGGCAGATTGTTCGCAGTGCGGATAGCGTTGGTGCTAACATTGCCGAAGGCGCTGGGCGACATAGTTTTCAAGACAACCGACGTTTTGTAAAAATCGCTCGGGGTTCGCTGAACGAGACGCAACATTTCCTGCGGAGAGCTTTCAAAAGAAATTTGCTAACGCCAACGGAAGTTAAGAAGTTGAAACCGGTGGTGGACAATCTTGCCCCGCAATTAACTTCCTATCTTCAATCCATCGGCCGCGGTCACGAACGCGAATAGCTGCTGACGACTGACGACTGACTGCTGGCTTCCCTAAAACACCACCGGCTCATTGAGCTTGCCGCATTGAGTGCAGCGCGAGCGGTCCACGTCCGCGTCGTCGGTGTAAACCAAACCGCATTTGGCGCAGCGGAAGACGCGGTCTTCGGGATGCGCGGGGCCGAAGCGTCGGCGTTCGAGTTCGGAATATATCCCCACAGCGCAGAGCGCGCCGAGCGTCAGCGCAACATAAATCATCAGTAGCGTGGCAATACTCATGGCGCGCTGACGGGCACGGTGTGCCAGTTAAAAATCATTTCACCGAACGCCAATTTTTCGGCGGGGACAAATTGCAAGGCGCGCGCCAAAGCCAGCGCCTTTTGGTCGGCGGCATCATAACCACTGCTTTCCAGCAGCACGGTTGAGAGGACGCGCCCGGCTTGATCCACGAGCAATTGCACCCGGCTGGGGGCAAGCACATCGTTCAACATTTCGGTTCCGAGTGCGGGCGGGTTGAGACATTTCCTGCCGGCAATTTCGCCGGTGAGTTGCCAGGTCGAGGTCGCTGGTAAAACGGCTGCAATCGCCGGTGGCGGCAGGGCGAGTTGCGGCTCCGGTTTGAAGTTCAGTTTCGCCAGCTCAAAACGGTTGGTCTGCATGAAGTTTTGGAACGCCGCGCCCAAAGCTTCCGGGTTGAGCGGAAGAAATGCCGGCGGTTCGGTGTAGCCAAACGAATGGGTGGCATCCGGCGGCAGCGACCAGCCGGCTGGGGCGAAATCTTTGGTGTGCGGTAACACAAACAAAGTCGGGTCGGTCAAGCGGATCAGTTCGTTGTCCCTGTCAGCGAGGCGGAACACGGGAATGTTTGTTGGCTGGCGCGGGGCGGCGGTCTTTTTGGCTCCCAGTAAAAAAACGAACGCCAGATGCGCGGTCAAGGCGAAGAGGGTAAGGAAAAAGATTTTTTTCCAACTCCAGCCGGTGGCTGGTGGCAGCGTCGTCAACGGATGCGTTTCGACGGACGGCGCGTTCATGGCGAGGCGGGCAGGGTCGCGAGCAACAGATTAGTGATGCCGATTTCCGGCGCGCGCGCGAGCAAGGCAAGATGGGCCAGCTCATCATATTGGACGGCTTTATCGGCGTGGATGACGAGGGAGAGCGGGACGCGCGTGCTTTTGGCAGCGGCGGCGAGCGTGGTTTTTAATACTGCTTCGGTGACAATCTGATTTTCAAAATAGAGACGGTTCTGCGAATCCACCGCGATCGTGAGGACGGGACGATCCACGCCGGGTAAATCGGCGGCGACAGGCGGTGTGAGATTCATCCGCAAACCGGATACGGGCAGCAACGCGGCCAGCAACAGGAAAATCAACAACGCAAAGAAGACGGAAGCGAACGGCGCGACGTCGAACTGGCTGCGCAGGATTTTGGCGGAGCGCGGGAATTTCATTTGCCGTTGCCGTTTTCAGTGACGATGTTGACAATCTCAGCAGCAGCGCGTTCCATGTCCAACACGATTTTGTTCACGCGACTCACCAGATAATTGTATCCGGCATGCGCGGGAATGGCGACGGCGATGCCGCCGGCGGCGCACACGAGCGCCTTCCAAACGCCATGCGATAACATTTCGATGTGCGCGTAAAGTCCGGCCTGTTCAATCTGGCCGAAGACATCAATGAAGCCGACGATTGTGCCGAACAACCCAAGCAGCGGCGCGATTTGCGCGATGGTCGCGAGCAGATTTAATTTTTCTTCGAGGCGCGGCACTTCGGTGAGGCCGGCTTCCTCGACAGCTTCGCGCACTCGGTCGCGGCCATGTTCGCGCGCGAGAATGGCGGCCTTCACCAGCCGCGCGACGGGACCGGCAGTGGCATCACAAATCGCGATGGCCTCAACGATGTTGCCGCGTTTGATGACGGTGCGAACGCCATTCAGAAACTCGGCGGAGTTGATCTGCGAACGATGGCAGAATAGCGCGCGTTCGATGAACACGACGGCGGCGGCGGCGGCGGCAATCAGGATGAGCCAGATGACCGGCCCGCCATTGGCTAAAAGTGTCGGCAGCATCGTGTTGGTATAGGGCTTTGCGCGCCAAGTTCAAAGCGAAAAAATTATTTGAACCGTTGCGACAGTGAGTTCATCAAGTCCGACCGTTTTTAATTCTGCAAAAATTTTGAATTTTTCTTGGCGTCCTTGGCGTCTTGGCGGTTAAACTTCGGCATGGAAAATCCTGATCAATTACGCGAACTCTTCCGGATGCAAAAAGCCCTCAACGAACGCATTGGCGTCAAAACCGACGGCATGAGCGAGGAAGAAAAAACCAAGTGGCTGCTTAATTACACCCGCGCCATGCAACAGGAAATGGCCGAGCTCACCGACAGCGTGCCGTGGAAATGGTGGGCGAAGTATCAGAAGTTCGACGAGCAAAACGCGCGCGTCGAGGTCGTGGATTTATTTCATTTTCTCATCAGCATGGCGCAAGTGCTCGGCATGAGCGCGGACGACGTGTTCGCCGCCTACGTCAAAAAGAACGCTGTGAATTTTCAGCGTCAGGACAGCGGCTATGTGAAGAAGGACGAGAACGATTCCAAACATATCTGACGTGTGAGCGCCAAACTTAACACTGCCGTTCCGCCACGCTGGCGCAAGGAGGTTCAGAACGTGCTCATCACCGACGAGCAACTTGCCAAGCGCATCAAAATCCTTGCGCGCGAAATCGAAAAGGATTTTCGCGGGCACGAAATGGTCGTCGTCTCGCTCCTGAGCGGCACGGTCATGTTCCTCGCGGATTTGATCCGGTATTTGAACCTGCCGCTGCGCCTCGATTTCATGGGTGTCTCCAGTTACGGTGCCGGCACCGAATCCGGCGAGTTGGTTTTCACGAAGGAACTGCGCATTGATGTGCGTGGCCGCGACGTGCTACTCGTGGATGACATTCTGGATACAGGCAAAACCTTGAGCCGTGTGATTCCCAAATTACAAGCGCTCAAGCCGCGTCGTATCAAGACCTGTGTGCTGCTGAACAAATCCGCCCGGCGTGTGGAAGATATCAAGGCAGACTATGTCGGCTTTGAGATACCGGATGAGTTCGTGGTTGGCTACGGACTGGATTACGCAGAGCGCTATCGTAATCTGCCGTTCATTGGCGTTTTGCATCCGCAAATTTACCGGCAAACTTAGTTTTATGCCGGTCACGCTGCCGCAACTTTCCCGCCGCGTCTTCCTGAAACGCGCGGCGCTGGCCGGCGCGGGCATGGCGGCGGCTTCCGGTTACGCCGGGTTGTTCGGCGGGGCGCGCGACAACAACACCTTCGCCTTTTTCTCGGACTGCCACGTCGCCGCCGATGCCGCGCTGCTTCACAACGGCGTCAACGTGGCGGACAACCTCGCCGCCTGCGGGCGCGAACTCGCCGCGTGGCCGGCGAAACCCGCCGCCGTTTTCGTGAACGGCGACCTCGCGTTCAAAACCGGCTTGCCGGCGGATTACGCGACGTTCGCCAAATTGATCGAGCCGGTGCGCTCGCTCGCGCCGATTCATCTGAATCTCGGCAACCACGACCAGCGGGAAAACTTTTGGTCCGCCTTTCGCAGCGACGCGGTGCGGCAAAAGGCCGTTCCGCAGAAGCAATGCTCGGTTTTAGAAACGGATTGGGCGAATTGGTTCTTGCTGGATTCGCTCGCCGCCACGGACGCCGCGCCCGGCGAACTCGGCGCGGCGCAGGTTGCGTGGCTGGATGCCGAACTGGCCGCGCGAAAGGAAAAACCGGCCATCATCGTCGGCCATCACAATTTGCAATCGCCCGGGGCGAATTCGGCGCTGAAGGATTCCGCCGCGCTGGTGGAAATCTTCGCGCGGTATCCGGCGGTGAAGGCGTATGTGTTCGGCCACACACACGACTGGCGCGTGGAGGCGCATGCGCCGGCGTGCATCTGGTGAACCTGCCGCCGACCGGCTACGCCTTCAAGGCCGGCCGGCCGAGCGGTTGGGTGCGCTGCACGCTGGCGGCCGGCGGCGCGGAATTTGAACTGCGTTCGCTCGACGCGAATCATCCCGAACATGCGCAGGTGAAAAAACTTTCCTGGCGCGCTTAAGCTTCAGCTCTTGCTCAAGCGTTCCACCGGTTTTTCGAAAAATATTTTGTGCGCCTCGGCGAGGATGGCGGGAATGCGGTCGGCGAACGGACTGTTTTTCAGCGCGGCGCGCAGATCGAGCGACGGCGCCTTCGCGGCGTTCTCGCCGGGGAACCAGTGGTCGGCCTGACCGAGCAGGTTGTAGCGCATTTTGCCCCACGCCGTGAGTTCCAGCGGCTTACCGTAAGTCCAGAGGCGCAAAATTTCCGTGACGTTGATCTGGCCGGGCACGTCCACGTAATTCGGCAAGCCAGCGTGCCACCGCGCGCACCAGTCCGCGCCGAGAACTTTTTCCATTTCCGCGCGCCAGCGTTTTTCGATGGGCGCAATCGTTTCGGGAATCCGGTCGTAAAATTCCAGCGCGGCGACGTGTTCGTCAAAATCCGTCGGCTTGGCCGCACCGCAGCTCAGCGTGTGAACCTCCGGCCGCGCGAGGCAGTAAAGGTCGTTGAACTGCATCGGCGTGAGCGGCGCGGAAAGCGATTTTATTTTCTCACCGGGTTCCTGAAGTTTGCCGCCCTTGTCGTTCGGGCTGATGATGAACACGCCCATGTCCTGCTTGGTCGCGGCGAGGATGGCGGGCCAGTTCAGGTCGTTGACGAAATACCAGTGGAGGTTCACGTAATCAAATTCGCAAGTGTTGACAGCTTCCAAAATGATGTCCGTAGTGGCGTGGGTAGAGAAGCCGATAAACCGGCAGCGGCCTGCCTTTTGCAGTTTGCGCGCGGCTTCGAGGCAGCCGCCCTTGCGCAGCGACCAGTCGAGAGTCTCGCGGTTGTTGATGCCGTGCAGCGAGAGCAAATCCACGTGGTCGAGTTTCAGATAATTCATCGAGGTCTCGAAAATTTCCAGAAACTTTTCCGCCGTGGCCTGCGGTGCGACTTTCGTTTGCACAATCATTTTGTCGCGCGGCAGTTTGGGCAGCAACGCGCCGAGCTGCATTTCCGACGTGCCGTAGCCGCGCGCGGTCTCGATGTGGTTGATGCCGAGTTCGAGTGCACGATGGATGGTGGCTTCGAGATTTTCCTGATTGGCGCGGGGGATTTGCGCCGGCGGCACGTCCTGCCACTTATGCTGGTAGCGCATCCCGCCACAAGAAATGACGGGCATCTGCAAATTGGTCCGGCCGAAGCGACGATATTTCATGGCGGTGAAAGTAGGCGGTGAAGATGAGAAGTGCAAGCGGAGCATTTGCCGTGAATCGCTTTCTTGCGCGACGAGAAAAAATTGTTATCGTCTCGGCCTTCGATTTAATTTTATGGCATTACTCAACGACAATTACCTCAAACTCAAAGCTGGCTATCTGTTTCCCGAAATCGGCCGGCGCGTGAAGGCGTTCGCCGACGCGAATCCCGAAGCCTCCAAGCGGCTCATCCGCTGCGGCATCGGCGACGTGACGGAACCGTTGCCGTCCGCCGTCGTTGCGGCGATGCACAAGGCGGTGGACGAAATGGCGTCGCGCGAAACGTTCAAGGGCTACGGCCCGGAGCAGGGCTACGATTGGTTGCGCCACGCCATTGCGCAAAATGATTTTCGCGACAAGGGACTCGACGTGGCCGACGACGAAATTTTCATCAGCGACGGATCGAAGTGCGATTGCGGCGCGATCCTCGACATCCTCGGCAGCAAAAACAAAATCGCCATCAGCGATCCGGTTTATCCCGTCTATGTGGACACGAACGTGATGGTCGGCCACACCGGCGAGGCGAATGAAGCGGGCGCTTACGCCAAGCTCGTTTATCTGCCGTGCAAGCCGAGCAATGGTTTTATTCCGCTGCCGCCGAAGAAGCACGTGGATGTCATCTATCTTTGCTCGCCGAACAATCCCACTGGCGCGGCGGCCACGCGTGAACAACTCGAAGCGTGGGTGAAATATGCGCTCGAACATAAATCGGTAATTTTGTTCGACGCGGCTTATGAGGCTTATATCACCGAACCGGGCGTGCCTCATTCCATTTACGAAATTCCCGGCGCCCGCGAATGCGCCATCGAATTCCGCAGCTTCTCCAAGAATGGCGGCTTTACGGGAACGCGCTGCGCGTTCACGGTGGTTCCGAAATCACTCAACGCCTACACCAAGACCGGTGAGGCGAAGCCGCTGCATCCGCTGTGGAACCGCCGCTCGACGACCAAGTTCAACGGCGTCAGCTACGTCGTGCAACGTGCGGCGGAAGCATTGTATTCGCCGGAAGGCAAAGCGCAGGTGACCGAACTCATCAAACATTATCTCGGTAACGCGGAAATTTTGCGCAAGGGCGCGAAGAAAGCCGGGCTGAAAGTTTTTGGCGGCGTCAATGCGCCTTACATCTGGGTGCGCACGCCGAAAGGTGTCACCAGCTGGCAGGCGTTCGACAAAATTCTTGCGGATGCGAACGTGGTCATCACGCCGGGTTCCGGCTTCGGTTCCAAGGGTGAAGGCTTCTTCCGCATCAGCGCTTTCAACAGCCGCGCGAATGCCGAGGAAGTTGCGCGCCGCTTGCAGGAATTGAAGTGGTGAAGGCCGGATCCCGCTCGCGTTGTTTTCCCGCGTGACAGCCGGTGATGCGTGGGGCATTGTCACACGATGACAACGACTGAAGCCGCCCAATTGCTGGAGCAGTTTCGCGCCGGAACCGTTTCGCGCGAAAAAGTGCTGCGTGCCTTTCAGGCTGCGCCCGTGGCCGACCTCGGCTTTGCCCAAGTGGACACGCACCGGGCGCTCCGAAAAAATTTCCCGGAAGTTATTTTCGGCGCTGGCAAGACACCCGAGCAAGTGGTCCAGATCGCCGCTAAACTAATGGAACACGGGCAGCAAGTCCTGGCCACACGGCTCACGGACGAACACGCGCGCCGCCTGAAGAAAAAATTCAAGCTCGCGGTCCATCATGCCGCCGCCCGCTGCGTGACCATTGAGAGTAAGCCGTTGCCGAAACGCGCCGGTTTTATCGCCGTGGTCTGCGCCGGCACGAGTGATTTACCGGTGGCCGAGGAAGCGGCCGTGACCGCCGAGATTATGGGCAACCAGGTTGAGCGCATTCACGACGTTGGTGTGGCCGGTTTGCACCGGATGCTGGCCCGGATGGAACAGTTGCAAAGTGCGAACGTCATCGTGGCCGTCGCCGGCATGGAAGGCGCATTGCCGAGCGTGCTCGCGGGAATCGTTTCCAAGCCCGTCATCGCGGTGCCGACCAGCATCGGCTACGGCGCGAGCTTCGGTGGCATCGCCGCCTTGCTCGCCATGCTGAATAGTTGCGCCAGCGGCGTGACGGTTGTGAACATTGACAATGGCTTCGGCGCGGGTTACGCGGCGAGCCAGATTAACGCGCTGATTTCTCAAAAATGAAAATTCTTTACCTCGATATTTTCAGCGGCATCGCCGGTGATATGTTCATTGCCGCGCTGCTCGATCTCGGCGTGGACGTCAGCAAGCTGGAGCGGGAACTGAAGAAGCTCAAACTCGATGGCTATCACCTCCACATTTCGCGCGGGCAAAAATCCGCCATCGCTGGGGTGAAGTTTGTGGTTCACCTCGCGCATGAGCATGACCACATGCATGAACTCGAGCATGGCCACGCACATCCGCAAGAACACGATCACAACCACGGACACGCGCACGAGCACGGACATCATCATCACGAAGAGGAGCACCACCACGATCATGCGCATGAAGAGCAAAGAAATTTTTCCGAGATCAAACAGCTGATTACGCGCAGCAAGCTCTCCGCCTGGGTGAAACAGAAATCCATCGCCGTTTTTCAACGCATCGCCGTGGCGGAGGGAAAAATTCACGGACTACCGCCGAACGAAGTGCATTTCCACGAAGTTGGTGCTGTGGATTCGATTGTGGATATCGTCGGCGCCGCCATCGCCTTGGAGTTGCTCGGTAAGCCGTGCGTGTTCGCCTCGGCAGTGGTCGAAGGCACCGGGTGGATTCGTTGTGCGCATGGCCGTTTTCCGGTTCCCGCCCCGGCCACGCTGGCGATTCTCGGCGCGCGTGGCATCGGGATTACGCAATGCGACGAGCCGCACGAACTGGTCACACCCACCGGCGCGGCGCTGCTGGCGGAATTCGTCGAAAGCTTCGGCGCGATGGAGAATCTGGTGGCCGAGAAAATCGGCTTTGGCCTTGGCACACGCGATAACAAGACGCGACCGAATGTGCTGCGGGCAGTGCTGGGAACGCAGTCTAAAGTCCAAAGACCAAAGTCCAAAGCTGGCGTCGCAGTTCAACCCGCCACTTTCAACCCGCCACCGGCAACCAACTTGGATTGGGAAACCGACCGGGTGGCCGTGCTCGAAACGAATCTCGACGATTGCAGCGGTGAAATTCTCGGCGCGTTCGTTGAATCGGCGTTTAACTCCGGCGCGTTGGACGTGTTTCACACGCCGATTCAGATGAAAAAAAACCGGCCTGGCGTGTTGCTGACCGTGTTGTGCGCGGATACCGATGCGGACAAATTTTGCGAATTGATGCTGCGCGAAACGACGGCGTTCGGCGTGCGCAAAACCGTTGCCGAGCGACGCAAGCTACAGCGCGAGTTTGCCGAAGTGAAAACGCCGTTTGGAAATGCCACGGTAAAGATTGGAAAACTTGGTGGTCAAGCAGTCCAGATCGCGCCGGAATTTGAAACGGTAAAAAAACTAGCGGCTAAGGCGAAAGTCCCAGTCAAGCAGGTCTTCGCAGCCGTGGAGAAAAGCGCCAAAAAACTGAAGTGATGAGCGCAGCGACTAACAAGCTAGAGAAATTGCGGGCCTTACTGAAAAGCTATGGCTCCTGTCTCGTGGCGTATTCCGGTGGTGTGGACTCGGTGTTTCTCGCACGCGTCGCGCATGAGGTGCTGGACGATCGCGCGCTGGCGGCGATTGCTGATTCGCCGAGTTTGCCGCGCCGTGAACTGGCGGAGGCGCTCGACATCGCGGCAAAGTTTTCCTTCCCCGTCCGTGTGCTGCACACGCAGGAGTTTGCCAACGAAAATTACACGACCAATCCGGCCAACCGTTGTTACTTCTGCAAGCACGAATTATTCGAGGAACTGACGCCGCTGGCCAAGGCGGAAAAATTTGCGGTGATTGCCTACGGCGAAAACGCGAGTGACGTGGGCGACTTCCGCCCGGGCGCACAGGCGGCGACGGAATTCCAAGTGCGCGCACCGTTGAAGGAGGCCGGTTTGACCAAGGCGGAAATCCGCGAGCTTTCCGCGCAGCTCGGCCTACCGACGGCTGACAAGCCGCAGATGGCGTGCTTGAGTTCGCGCGTGCCCTACGGGGAAACCGTGACACCCGAAAAACTGCGCATGATTGAGTTGGCAGAATACGCGCTGCGCGACCTCGGCTTCCATGACGTGCGTGTGCGGCACCACGAAATGCAGAAACAAAGTTTCGCCCGCATTGAAGTGGGTCCGGCGGAGATGCAAAAGTTTTTGGTGGACGGTGTGGCGGACAAGATTGCCGGTGCTTTAAAACAAATTGGCTACGCGCACGTCACGCTAGATTTGCAGGGCTACCGTCGCGGTAGCACGAACGAAATTCTGGGGAAAAAGTAAACTTTTGCTCATGGTTAGATTGGTAGGTCGAGCCTCCTGACGAGCCGTTTGGAATTGGCCAGGCTTCAAACCGTTCGCAGCTCGCGAGGACGCTTGCCCACCAGATCACATTCGCGTGCATCGCGATCAAGGTGCTGGCGCAGCGGGTTTTTCCTGAAGGCTACGGAGTTGGTTTTCCAATTGCGTCACGCGGCTGCTGAGGCGTTCCAGAATTTTCTGCGTTTCTGGCGGAACGATCACACAATCTTCGCAGTGATGGCGCGTGGCGCCGCTGTCGTTGGAAGGATATTCAAACTTCTTACCGCAGGCGCGGCAGGTGCGGGGGCGTTCTCCAGAGGGCATTATTCGTAAGGGTTTTTAGCGTTGCCGTTTTTCCAGATCGTTCACGGCGCTGGTTACGCCGCCGTCCATCAAGAGGCGGCGTTCGCGCGAACGGGTTTCGCCGATGGCCGTGACGCGGATGGCAGCTTCGTCGGTGACGGGACATTCGTGCTCGCAAATGCCGCAGCCGATGCAGAGTGCGGGATCCATGTAAGGTTGGCGCAGCGTGATGGGATTGCCATCGCGCTTGATGATGGTGACCTCGCGCGAGAAAATCGCTTTCGGCGAAACGGGACAAACTTCTTCGCAGACGACACAGGGTGTTTCCATCGCCCATGGCAGACAGCGACCGCGGTCGAAGAACGCGGTGCCGAGCTTGATCGGGCCTTCCTTGACGAACGGGCCGGTGCCGGTTTTTTCTTCGATGGTGATGCGCTGGATGGCGCCCGTCGGGCAGACCTGACCGCAGAGCGTGCAGTTCACCTCGCAGAAACCAATCTTCATGTTGAGGATGGGCGTCCAGATGCCTTCGAGGCCGGATTCCATCAGCGCGGGCTGCAGCACATTGGTTGGGCAGACGCGGATACACTGGTCGCACTTGATGCAACGGTTCAGAAAATCGATCTCTTCCACGGAGCCGGGCGGGCGGATAACTTTTTTGTCGTAGTTGCGGGCGCTCGCGCCGGACGTCCGGCCAAAGGCGTAAAAGGCGAGGCCAACCAGCGTGCCCAGAAAGGCGCGGCGGCCGGTAATGGCTGGCGCGGCAACTTCGCGCTTGAGCGGGGCGAAGGGATTCTTTTTTTTGTTCCAGAACATGCGTTAGTCCTGCGGCACAGTTAAGTTTGGTTTGGGGTTGCGCCCTTTCGTCGGGGGCATGAATTTGAATGAGAGCGCGTCCTCCGGGCAGTCTTCGATGCAGTTGAAGCAGACGAAACATTCACTTTTGCGAAGCTGCGTTTGCGGGTCGGACGCGCCTTCGCAATTTTTTAAACACAAGTCGCAGTCCACGCATTTGGCGGTATCGCGGTCAATGCGCCAGAGCGCCACCGAGGAAAGCGTGCCGAGAAACGCGCCGAGCGGACACAGCACGCGGCAGAAAAACCGTGGGATGAGGACGTTCATGCCAACCAGAAACAGCAGCATAAAACCAATGATCCAGGCGCCGACATGAAAGTATTGCCGGACATAAATGCTCGACGGCACAAACAGATTGATGAGCGGCAAAATGACCGTGCTCATGGAGCGATGGAAAAGACAAATAGGATCGAGCCAGCCGATTTGCAGCGTGCCGCCGATGGCCGCGGCGATCATGGCGATGAGGATGACGTATTTCAGCGAATACAATTTCTGGTAGCGGTTGGCCTCGATGCGCTCGCGTTCCTCTGCGCGACGTTTGCCGAGCAGCCAGCCGGTGAAGTGATGCAGGATACCGTAGGGGCAAATCCAGTTGCAGAAAATGCGCCCGAACAGCAGCGTCGGAATGATTAGCAGCAGACTCCACAGCAGCCCCATGTAAACCGTGTGCGTGGTGATAGCCGTGGCAAACGCGACGAGCGGGTCGAGTTCGAGAAACAGCGAGACCGGATAGCCTTTGAGATAGCGCAGGTCGGTGACGAAGACGAAGAACAAAAACAGCGTGAAGAAAAACACCTGCGCCACGCGGCGGACGTTGCGGAGCTTGAGCAGGTCTTGGAGATTGAATTTGAACTTCACACGGTCACCTCTTTGTAGATCGTGTCTTTCCAGTTGATGTTGCCGAGGCCACGCGCTTGCGCCTTGTGGAGGTAAGTTAACTCGGCAATGTCGCGTTCGAGCAAGTGCGAATAGCCGTAGGCGTCCACGGAAATCATGTCCGTGCCGGCGACGATGGTGTTCATCGGCTTCACGTCCGAGAGGCGACCGCCGGTGGGGCCGTTGCTCATGAGCACGTTCATGCCGTCGAGAATCACGAGCGTCGGCTTCATCATCAGTGCGAAATCGGAAACGATGCTGTGGATGTGTTGATGAAACTGGTTGCGCCGCCCGCCGAGCAAGCCATACCAGTTTTTCGTCGTCATCGAGGCGTGGCAAAGATTGTGGTCCTTGCACGGCGCGAGGCCGATCACTTTCGTCGCCCGCTTGAACGGCGTGTTGAAGAACGTCCACTCCTTCAAAACCTCGCCGGACAGCGACAGCGGCGCGAAGGAATTCGTTTCGGGATACAGCAAATCCAGATTCATTTCCGCGGCGACGGCGGTCAGACCGCTCTTAAGAAAACAGCCAGTCGGCGAATTGATCGGATTGTCGGCGATAATGACTTTGTGTGCGCCGGCCTCAAAGCAGAGTTTGGCCACGGCGCGCAGCGCGTCGGGATGGGTGGTGGCGGCAAGGGTAGGGGGACGGTCGAAGGCGACGTTCGGTTTGATCATCACCACGTCGCCGTTTTGAATGAAGCGGCTCATGCCACCCAGTGCTGTCATCGCGGCGCGGATGGTTTTCTCATGTTCCGTTCCGTGTGCAATGGCGAGCGACGGCTGCACCTTGCTGATTTCCGGCGCGTAGCTGCGCAGTTGCATGCCTTTTTGCTCTTCAAAACCGGGGACGAAATGTTTCGGCTGCCACAGCTTGCGGGCGGCGACTCCGGAACCGGCGACGAGCGCGCCGGTGATGCCGAGGCGCACGAGAAATTCCCGCCGGCTCACGGAAGCGCCCGGCGGCGGCGAATAATTGTTCTGGTTCGGTGAACTCATTTTATCCTTTAAACATGCTATTTACTTAAGCTCACCGCGCAAATACTTTTCGATGAACGCTCGCGCCTTGTCGCCGTCGTCGGCATCGAACGCGCCGCCGAGTTCGCCGTCGCGCTGATAGACGACTTTCCATTTGCCGAAAACCTGGGCGCGGAAAAGCTTGGCGCCGCTGGCAGTCGGCAGGTTTTCCACTGTGCCAAATTTGCTGCAAAAATCCTGAAATGATTTTGCTGCGGTTACCGCGTCATCGGGCGACGCGACCATGATGAAAAATGGAATTTCCCCACCGTCAAACTGGTATTTCGCCTCAAACACCTCCTTTAACGCCGAAAGACCCTGAGCGTTTTCCGGAACATAGGAAACGCTGTCGGCGACTAGGCCATCCGTCGGCAGTTTACGACGGCCGGCGAGACCTTTTTCATCCACCGGCAAATCCTTTGCGCGGATGTCGGCCAGGCTTTTGGCGATGGCGAGCGTTTCCGGTTTCAGATCGGAAGCGATAATCTGCACATATACCGCGCCTTGCCGGAAGAAATATCCCATCTCGGCGGCGTAACCATCGGGCACGATGGTGAGCGGCTTACCTTTCGGGTCGCGTTCTAATGCAAACATGCCGAAGGCATCCACCGGCGAGTCGAACCGGTATTCGTAAACATCCACGAAACTGCCCGCGGCCGCGACAACGGCAAAGGAACGGCAGCGCAAGGCCTGAACATTGAAGCTTTGGTAAGCCGGCGCGCGCCCGTCAATTTTTTCGTAGAGATTGTCCGAGCTGTAAAATTCCGTATCGCCCATCGGTTTGGTGCCGGCCAGGGAAATCTCGATTGGCTCGCCTTTCGCGGCTGGCTTGGGTGCGTCGCTGGGATGTTCTGTGCCACCTTCGGGTGAAGTTTCTTCAGCAACGACCGCTTTTGGGGCTTCGGCGGGAACCGTCTTGGTTTCGGGAGCTGATCGCGCGGTTCCTCCTTTGCCTTCGACGGCGGCCGCAGTGGATTTCAACGAGTCGGTGCGAACGGCGTAGAGATTCGGGTCAAAGTGTTTTCCTTTGATGGCAATCGTGATGCCGATGCCGAGTAGCAGCATGACGATGACCGCGCTGGCAACGCGTTCAGCCGCGGGAACGCGGGTGCGAATGAATTGTCGGCGGTTGATCGGGCTGCTTTTTTGCTCGTTCGCCATTTGATTCAATTTTCCACCTGCGAAACCAGACGCTGGCCAACCCTTTAGGTTTCAAGGAATCGCGGTCGTCACGGCTCCTCAATCAGGCGAAATAGCGCTCGGCACGACGGATGATTTCGGGATAGTCGGTCTTGAAGTGGCAGCCGTCGCGCAGGGCGGCGAGATCCACCTTCGACGCATCGCGAACGAACGCCGGCAACGCGTGGTAATATTCCCGCGCCTCGACGTTGCCGTCCTGTTCGTAGTAGGTGACATAGCGGGAAATGTCGTGGAAAGCAAAATCGGTTTGCTTGGCCAGGGCCGCGCAGGACGGGCAGCCGGTGCACATCGTGCGGCGGCTGGCGATGATGGTTTCCTTGAGCAACTCCATGTGCGCGGTCTTGAGCGGCTCTTTGTAGCTGCGCGCGGCGGTAGTGCTGCTCTGCATCTGATCGACATTGTCAATCATGTTGCAGACGGCGGAAATGCGCGGGTCGCTCCAGGCGGAATGCAGCACGGCCTGATGCGTGGTGAGACCCAGCTTGTCAAATTCCGGCAGGCGTTTGGGCACATCCTTGGTCTGGCGCATGGTTTTCATCGCCACGAGGCCGATGCCGGCCTGGTGGCAAGCGTCGAGGGCTTTATCAAATGCACCGCCCTTTTCGTAAAACGGATTGTAGGCCAGCATGATAATGTCCACGAAGTGGCCTTCCGCCGCCGCCTGCAAATACTCCGTGAGCAATTTGTCATGGCAGGAAAACCCGACCATTTTGACCTTGCCGGATTTTTTCAGCGCCTCGGCAGTTTTCCGGAAAGCATCGCTCTTTGGCCAGCCCAGTTTGTTCTCACCGCCAATGCCGTGAATATAAAAGGCGTCGAGATACGTGGTGCCCAGGGCAGCCAGCCGGCGGTCGATCATCTCCAGCAGCTCTTCGGGCGCTTTGGGATGATCCTTGGAAGTGAGAAAAATTTCCTGCCGACGCTCGGGATATTTAGCCAGCCACTGGCCAACGATTTTCTCCGACTTGCCCTTGATGTAGCAATCTGCGTTATCAAAATAGCGAATCCCCATGGACCACGCGATGTCCAGATAATCAGGGCTCATCGCCGCCATCATGCCGCCCATACTCAAGATCGTGACTTGCGGTCCGTTTTTACCCAACTGCCGGCGCGGTAGCGCCCCGGCGGACGGGGCGGCGGCGGCGGCGGACGAGGTGAACAATGATGGTGCAGCCGCCAAGGCGACCGGCAGCGTCAGAGTGGATTTTAGAAAATGTCGGCGGGAGGTGGCAGGCTGATTTTCTTTCATATTTTTTGTTTGATGTTGTGAACAAACTAGCATTTGAATGTTCAGCAGCCAAAGGAAATTTTAACAACCGACTGCGCCCGTGCCGGCGGCGGATGAAAATTCCTGGCTGCCGCGTAATTTGCGGTTGCCGCCGACTTTAGTTCTGATAAGCTAGTCCCTCGTTTTAACGATTAAACCAAGTCAGAACCAAATAATTTATGTCACAACATCCCAGCCTCCGCGCGGCGTCCACCTTGGGTGGCAAGCGCAATGTCCTCAAACGTTTTGAACGCACGGCGCTCCTTGAAAAGCGCGGTCAACGCAAAGCCGGCGACAAGATCACCAGCCTGCGCAAGACCAAGCCGGAAGCGTAAAAAAAGTGATGAGTGGCAAGTGGTGAGTGATGGGTTTTCGCTCGTCACTGGTCACTCATAACTCATCACCGCTTGTGGTCCGCCTTCAGAAATTTCTCGCCGATGCCGGTGTGGCTTCACGCCGGGCCGGCGAGAAAATTATTTTGGAAGGGCGCGTGGCCGTCAACGGCAAGGTTGTTCGTCTGCTTGGTTCCAAAGTGGATCCCGGACGGGATTCCGTGGCGGTGGATGGCAAAACCGTCCGCGCGAAAAACTTGATTTACGTTGCGCTGAACAAGCCGCCGGGCTGTGTATGTTCGCGCAAAGATGAGTTTGATCGCCCCTCCATATACCAGTTGCTGCCGCGCGAATGGGAAACCGTCCAGTCCGTCGGGCGTTTGGACTACAACAGCGAAGGATTGATTTTTCTCACCAATGATGGACAATTCGCCCTGCGCCTGACGCATCCGCGTTACGGGGTTCGGAAGCGGTATCTAGTCAGCGTGGAAGGCGAAGTGACACCGGCGATGCTGGAATTATTTAAGCGCGGGATTTTTCATGAAGGTGAAAAATTAAAGGCGTTGGCGGCACGAATCGTTTCGGGAACCCGTTCTAAAAGCGTGGTGGAACTGGAATTAGGCGAAGGAAAGAACCGCGAGGTGCGGCGGCTGTTTGAGTCGCAGGCGATCACGGTGAAGAAATTGCAGCGGACGCAGATTGGAAAAATCCGGCTCGGCGAATTGAAGCCGGGCAAATGGCGGACGTTGAATCCGTCGGAAATAAAAACTTTGACTACTGATTTATGAAAACGAACTGCTGGTTAGTTTTGGGAACGATACTGGCCACCACTGCGGTGGCGCAGGTGAACACGAACGCACTGCCGGAAATTCCCGCGCCCGCCATGGTCAGCACGGCCGCCCCGGTGGCAGCGGAAACCCCTACTGTGGTTGCACCGGTCAAAAAAGCGCCCGTCGTCCACAAGAAGAAAGCCGTAAAAAAAATCTCCGAGCCGACCGTTGCCTTGGTGGCGGGTTCAGCGACGGTGGTGTCGCAAAATCTTAATGTGCGCGGTCAAGCTGGACTGAAGGGTGAAGTGATCGGCCATTTGAAAGCTGGCGATACGGTTACGGTTATTTCTCAACTTAATCTCGATAAACATGCCGCTGACGAACCAGCGCAGTGGGCAAAAATTTCATTGCCGGCTGACACAAAAGTCTGGGTGAACTCTCGGTTCATCGATGCAACCAATAAAATTGTTTCGGTGAAGAAGCTGAATTTGCGCGCGGGTCCGGGCGAAAATTATAGCGTGCTGGGTATTTTAGAAAAGGGCGCGGCAATTAGTGAATTAGGTGCCAAAGGAGATTGGTCACAAATCGAGACGCCGACAAATGCTTTCGCATTTGTGGCGGCCATGTTTTTGAAGCAAGAGGCTGCGCCGGTGGTTGAGCCGACTAATTCAACGCCCGTAGTGGTTGAAACGCCGGTAGCTGCTACGCCGCCGCCCACCGCCAGCACCGTGACGGAGGCGCCAGCCATTGTTCCGGAGCCGCCGATTGCTGCCGTAGCCGAGACTAATACTACGACTCCCGTCGCTGTTCCAGCAGTAATCGACACAAATGCCGTCGCTACGGTAACAGATACCAATCCGCCGCCGCCCCGCGTGGTCACGCACGAAGGGTATGTGCGTTCATCGGTTAGCATCGTGGCGCCGACGGCCTATGAGCTTTTCGATTGGGACAGCGGCAATGCCATCAACTACCTTTACTCCACCAGCACCAATCTGGATATTGGTCGTTACCGTAATTTTAAAATCATTGTTACGGGCGAGGAAGGTATTTCACCTCGTTGGGCGGCAACGCCGGTGTTGACCATTCAGAAAATTTACGTTCTCGACACCAATTTGCCCGCGATTGAGAACCCAGTCGGGAGTCCCCGTGGCATCGAACAGAATACCCGTGGCAGCAAATCCCAACAACGTCGTTGATGGACGCGCCATCGCGGCGCAAATCCAGCAGGAACTCGCGGCGCGAGTTGCGGCGTTGAAACAACGCGGCATTGTTCCCGGTCTCGCGTTCGTGCGTGTGGGCGAAGATCCGGCCTCAAAAGTTTACGTCGGTCGTAAGGAAAAAGCCTGCGCGGAACTCGGTATCGTCTCGGAAACACATATCCTGCCGGAAAAAACTTCCGAAGAAGATTTGCTCGCACTTATCGGCAAATTAAATTCCGCAGCCCACCTGCATGGCATTTTGGTGCAAGCGCCTTTGCCGAAACAAATCCGTGAATCAGTAGTTTTTTCCACCGTGCTGCCAACGAAAGACGTTGACGGTTTTCATCCAGTGAACGTTGGTAAATTGATGCTGGGCGACGAAACGGGTTTCAAACCATGCACCCCGGCGGGCGTGATGGAACTGCTCGCTCGTTCCGGCGTGAAGACCGATGGCGCGGAAGTCGTCGTGCTCGGTCGCGGCAACATCGTTGGCAAGCCAATGGCGGCGATGCTTTGTCAGAAAGGCAAAAACGCCAATGCCACGGTGACGATTTGCCACTCGGCAACGCGGAATGTAAAAGAACATTGTCTGCGCGCAGACATCATTATTGCGGCGATTGGCGTGGCGCATTTTGTTAAAGCCGACATGGTCAAGCCCGGTGCGGTCATCATGGACGTGGGCGTGAATCGCATTCCCGACGCAACTTCCAAGAACGGCACCAAACTTGTCGGTGACGTGGATTATGCGAACGTCCAACCCATCGCCGGAAAAATCACGCCCAATCCCGGAGGCGTTGGCCCGATGACGATTGCCATGCTGTTGCAAAATACCGTGCGGGCTGCAGAGCTGGCGGCGAGTTAAAAATTCTGTGGAAAAATTTCTGTCCGGTCGCCGGTTCGTTTAATCTTTCAACTTCATGGCCGACCGTTTGCCCATTTACGAAATCGAGCGCGACATCATCGCTCGACTGCAAAGTGACAAGCGCCTCATCTTGTCAGCGCCAACCGGTTCTGGCAAATCCACGCAGGTTCCGCAGATGTTGCTCAAGCACGGATTGCTCGGAGATGGACAGGTCGTCGTCCTGCAACCGCGACGACTCGCGGCGCGCTTGCTGGCCGCACGCGTTGCGCACGAACTTGGCGTGAAGCTAGGCGAGGAAGTCGGTTATCAAATCCGCTTTGAAAATGTCACGTCGGCGAAAACGAAAATCCGTTTTGTGACCGAAGGCGTTTTGTTGCGCCAGACGATTGACGACCCGCAACTGCGCGGCGTCTCGGCGATTCTGTTCGACGAATTTCACGAGCGCCACCTTTACGGCGATATCACGCTCGCGCAGGCCCTTGACCAGCAGGAAAAATTTCGGCCCGACCTGATGCTTGCTGTCATGTCCGCGACGTTGAACGCGGGCGAGTTGGAAAAATATCTTTCGCCGTGTGCCAAGCTCGCGTCCGAAGGTCGGATGTTTCCGGTGGAACACGAATATGCCGAACTGCCCGCCTACGTTGACAAACGTCCGGTCTGGGAACAGGCGGCGGATGCGTTCAGCCAATATGTCCATCGCGGTGGTGAAGGCGACGTGCTCGTTTTCATGCCCGGCGGTTTTGAAATTGCGCAGACCATCGAGGCCATTCGCCACACGAGCGAGGCAAAAGGATTTATTCTTCTACCGCTGCACGGTGAATTGCCGCCGCGCGATCAAGACGCTGCCGTCGCGCGTTATGACAAACGCAAAGTCGTCGTCGCCACGAATGTTGCCGAAACCTCGTTGACGATTGACGGCGTGCGCTTGGTCATTGATTCCGGACTAGCGCGGGTCGCGCGCTATGACGCGAACCGCGGCATCAACACGCTGCTGATAGATAAAATTTCACAATCGTCCGCCGACCAACGCGCCGGACGTGCGGGACGCACCGCTCCGGGCGTTTGCATGCGTCTGTGGTCGCGCGAGGAACATGCGCACCGCGCCGTGCAGGAATTGCCGGAGATTAAGCGGCTCGATTTGTCCGAAGTTGTGCTGACTCTGAAAGCGTCCGGAGTGGATGATTTGCGGAAATTCCGCTGGTTAGAAAAGCCGGATGAGGTTTCACTCGCGCACGCGGAAGAATTGCTCGCGGACTTGGGTGCGCTCGATAAGAACAAAACCATCACGCCAATTGGCCGGAAAATGTTGGCGTTTCCTTTGCACCCGCGTTACGCGCGCATGCTGTTGGCGGCTCAGGAATACGGCTGTGTTTATCAGGCGTGTCTCGTGGCGGCGCTGACGCAAGGACGAGATTTGCTTTTGCGAAATTGCGGCAAAGAAGTGGATTCCGCTCGCGAAGATTTGCTCGGCGAACAGGCGACTTCCGATTTTTGGATTCTCATGCGCGCGTGGAGTTTCGCATTCAACAACCAATTCCGCGTGGATGCGTGCCGCAAGCTGGGCATCCACGCCGTCACAGCCAAACAAGTCGGACCGTTGTTCGATCAATTTCTTCGCATCGCGAAAGCGGAAGGTCTCGACACAAAACCCAATGAGGTGAAGGACGAAAATTTACAGAAATGTATTCTTATCGGCTTCAGCGACCGCGTGGCGCGGCGGTTGGATCAAGGCACGTTGCGCTGCGAACTCGTTCACGGACGGCGTGGCGTGCTTGCGCGCGAAAGTATGGTGCAGAACCGTCCGCTGTTCGTCGCGGCAGAAATTCGCGAGATTGAAGGTCGCGACCGTGAGGTGAACACCATCCTCTCGCTCGGCACGGCGATTGAGGTGGAGTGGCTGCGCGAATTATTTCCTGACGACATCAAATCCGACTTGCATGTTCAATTCGACACACAGCAAAAACGGGTTTTGGCCGCAGAACTATTACGTTTTCGTGATCTGGCGCTGGCGGCCAAACGCATTGACCCGCCGCCCGCCGACGCTGCTGCGCGTTTACTGGCAGATGAAATTTTGGTCGGTCGTTTGCTGTTGCCGAATTGGGATCATCATGTTGAGCAATGGCTCGCGCGCCTGAATTTGTTGTGCAAGGAATGTGCTGACTTACAGTTGCCGGCCATCACCGATGAAGATAAAAAATCCATCATCGAGCAACTTTGTCACGGTGCGGTGAGTTACAAAGACATCAAGGAACGTGAAGTGAAACCGATTGTGATGTCGTGGCTTTCGCCCATGCAGCGAGAACTGTTGGATAAACATGCGCCGGAACGGTTGACGCTGGCGAATGGCCGCACGCCCAAGGTGAATTATGAAACCGGCAAGTCGCCATTCATCTCGCTACGAATTCAGGAGCTTTACGATGTGAATCAGACGCCGAAAATCGCACTCGGTCGCGTGCCGGTGACCGTGCACATTTTGACGCCGGGCATGAAACCGATTCAGGTGACGCAAGACCTGGCGAATTTCTGGCGCGAGCATTATCCGAAAATAAAATCCGAACTGGCGCGAAAATATCCGAAACATTTCTGGCGATGAACGGCATTGAACAACTGTGTCCGAACTGCGGCCTGTGCTGCGACAGCACGCTATTTGCGGACGTCGAATTGCGCGCAGGCGATGACGCAAAGCGTTTGAAGCAGCTAGGCTTGACGTTGGAAAAGAAAGGGCAGGGGAAGCTTGCGTTCGGACAGCCGTGCGCGTGTTACGATGGAAAGCTCTGCGGTATATACGCCGACCGACCGAAGCGTTGCCGCGCTTTCGAATGCGGTTTGTTAAAACGTGTTGATGCAGGCGAACTCGCCGCCGCTGCCGCGCTGAAGAAAATTTCCACGGCAAAAATTCAGACGGAAAAAGTGCGCGGGCTGCTGCGTTCGCTCGGCCAGCGTGATGAACGGATGGCGCTTACGCATCGTTATGCTGAGGCGATGAGTGCGCCGATTGATCTGGCGGACGAAGCCAGCGCGGAGCAGCATGGCGAATTGATGCTGGCGGTCAACGACCTGATGACGCGGCTGCAACGGGATTTTCTCCGCTGATCAGACCAAGCCGACGTCTTTAGAAATCTTCTCGGCAGCGGCGGCATCCACCCAGCGTGTCAGAGCGATGAAGTTCACGAGCGCGGGGCTGTCGGCTTTGACCTTGAAAAGATTTTTTAGCGCGTTCACGGTCTTGGTATAAACTGCTGCGTATTTTTCGTGCGTGAGACGGGTGACAAAAGTTTCCAAGATGGGGCGGGCGAGGGGGTCGGCCTGACCATCGGGCAGATAGGGAAACAGGCAAAACACGCGGACAAACACCATGGCGTCCGCTTCCGTTAGCACGAGCCAACAGGCTTTCACCTCGTCGGCGTCGTAGCGGCCGTGCAGCCGTTTGCGGATGGTGGCAATAACTTCGTTGGGCGTGGCGCGGGAGCCGATGAGATCTTTGATGTGATCCCAAGCGAGTTGGCGTTCGCGTTCTGGCGTGAGGGAGGATTTTTCGTTTAGATGGGCGAAAACTTCCTTCAGGCCAAGTTCCTGGGCGACGGCCTTGCCCAGTTTTTCCGCGTCTTCCTTGCGCAACCGATCGGTGGCGGCGATGGCCCGAATCGTGGCTTGTTGCATGTGCGGATTAAAAAGTCGCAGCAGGTTGGCGAGGTCGGTCGCGGTCGGGGCGCTCGCTTGAGGTATCAAATGTTTCACGCATTCGACCGTCAGCGGATCCAGGTCGGAAAGCTGTTCGATGCGAAAGGCCAGCGTGTAGCGCAAAGTGCGGGCGAGACCGCCAGCCTTGCCGATGTTGTTGATGACAGCTTTGCGATGATCCAGATTGATGATCAGCGCGAGCATGGCTTCGCCGGCAAGAATCAGATTTTCGTCTAGCGTGGTGTGTTCGCCGGTGAGGATCAGTTGCTCGATGAGCGGCGGCAGGCGCTGGGCGAAAACCACATCCGGCGATTCGGTGCTTTGATTTTCGTAGTAATGCAGCAGTTCGAGAAAAAATGACAGGCGCAGAAACGCTTTTTTCTGGGCGCGGGCGTGCTCGTTGTTTTCGCGGCTCTGGCCAATGACCTGATACAAGGTCTCTAATTTTTTGCGATGGTCCGCAGCGATACTGGGATTTTGCCGGAGCAGTTCGGCGAAGTCCGGCTTGAAGGCGAGCATGATTTCTTCCGGCTTGGGGCGCGGATTAAATTTCACATCCGTCGTCACGTCCTTGAAAAAAATCAGCGCGTCCGCACCAAAATCTTTAAGCACACGTTCGCGCGGCAACTGGCCTTTGACGAAGCCGCGATTCGCGCGGACGACGGCGGGCGAAAAGAAATTTTTTGGCTGCGTGACCAGAGAGCGCAGCATATCCGCCTCAAACGGGGTTTCCAACTGGAGCAGTTGTTCCACCGCCAGCGTGGCCGCCTCGGCGAGTTCGCGCTTGGTTTTGTCGAGATTTTTGAGCAGGGCGGGCTGGAGCAAAATATCGTCCAGCTTGCCCTTCACGAGACTCGCGTTGACCTCGGTGACGTGCTGGTTGTGCTCCATCAGGCGCGCGACGATCACGCCCACGTCATTGAGCGGCAGCTTGCTGACGAGCGTGGTGAGAATGGTCACCAGTTCGCTGTGGGATTTCTGGCGGTGTTCAATCACGCGCTCCAGCAGCGACCGCAACGTCTTGTTTTCCTGTTCCAGCGCGGCGCGTTCCGTTTCCGATTGGGCCACGCGCAGGGTAAGGTCATACCATTCCTTCTGGATTTTCCCCACGGAAACCAATGCGATTGTGTTGTCTTGCTCGTCGGCCATGACGTCATATTCATCAATTACGGGAATTCTTGCCATCCCTTTTTTTGCCGGATGTAAATGCAGATTCAAGATGGCAGCCGCTTAAAAAACTGAATCTCTCGGGCAAAACTTGCCGGCGAATCCGAGGCGTGGATCAGGTTGAACAAAAACTGGTCGTCGCCCGGCTGTTGGAATTTCAGGCGATGCGTGGCGTTGGCTTCTGTCGCGCCCGGCCAGAAATCGCCGCGAATGGTTCCCGCCTCGGCTTGCCACGGACGCGTTGCGCCCACGAGCCTCCGGACTTTTTGAATGGCGTCAACGCCTCGAAAGTGAATCAGCTTTACTGGACCAAAAGTCATGTATTTGGCCGTGCCTTCAAGACAAGGCGGACGGTTTCCAATGGCTGGAAAATAAAACTCGCGCCATTTTTCCTCGGGCAAATTTTCGGAGCCAGCCAGCAGTTGCGATGAAACCACATTCAATCCGAGCGACAGCAGACGTTGCTCGACCGCTTGATCCAGTTTCCGCCAGAACGAATCCGGCTTGATGATGACCAGTGTGTCCTGAGCTTCCATTTCAGGCGGATGCTAAATTTATTTCGCCAGCGCGCGGCAAAACTTGTCCATGCGTTCCAGACCTTTTTCAATGTTCGCGAGACTGGTGGCGTAGCTTAGGCGGATATAATCATCCGCACCGAACGCGATGCCGGGAACAGCGGCGACTTTTTCCTGCTCCAGCAACTTCGCGCAGAACTCGGCGGACTTGAGGCCGGTCTTGGAAATGTTCGGAAACAAATAGAACGCACCTTTTGCATTCACGCAGGTGATGCCGGGCATGGTGTTCAACTTGGCGTGCGCGTAGCGGCGGCGCTTATCGTATTCCGCGAGCCAGACGGGCAAATGCGCTTGCGAACCATTGAGCGCTTCGACACCACCCTTTTGCGCGAACGACGTCGGATTGCTCGTGCTGTGTGACTGGACGGCATCGATGGCCTTGGCAATCGGCTCTGGCGCGGCAAGAAAACCCAAACGCCAGCCGGTCATCGAATACGCTTTCGCCAAACCGTGAACAATAATCGTGTGGTCATAGTGCGCTTGCGAGAAACTGGCGACGCTCTTCACCTTCGCGCCGTCGTAAAGCAGATGTTCGTAGATTTCATCGCTCATGATGAGGACGCCCTTTTCCACGCAGATGTCGCCGAGCGCTTTGGTTTCTTCCGGCGTATAAACGGAGCCGGTTGGATTGCTGGGGGAATTGAGCACGAACAAGCGTGTCTTCGGCGTGATGGCGGCGCGAAGTTGTTCCGGCGTGACTTTGAACTCCGTCTTATCCGTCGTCTGAAGAATCACCGGGGTTGCGCCCGCTAGTTTGACCATCTCGGGATAGCTCAACCAATATGGCGCGGGAATGATTACCTCGTCGCCCGCTTCGCACGTCGCAAGGATGACGTTGTAGCAAGAATGTTTACCACCGCAGGAGACGATGATTTGGGATGGCTTGTAAGTCAGTCCGTTCTCACGCAGAAATTTTGCGGCAATGGCTTCGCGCAATTCGGGAATGCCGCTGCTGGGCGTGTATTTTGTAAAACCGGCGGCGAGCGCCTTGGCGGCGGCGTCCTTGATGTGCTGCGGCGTGTCAAAGTCCGGTTCGCCCGCGCCAAAACCAACGACATCTTCGCCGGCGGCCTTCATCGCTTTCGCCTTGGAATCAATGGCCAGAGTGAGCGACGGGGCAAGGGACGCGGCACGTGGAGATATTTTGTAGTTCATAAGAATTTAGCGCGGAAAGAATAAAATGAATCAGCTTCAGTGCAAGAAGGGAATTAGCCGTTGCGGAGTTAACCAACCTTAAAATAAAAAAGCGCCTGACTAAAAACCCAATAAATAGTCAGGCGCTTCAACCCAAACCCTAAACCAATCTACATAGCATCTGACCCAGTCGACGCCAAAGTGTTCAAAATATTTTTTTTGATGGTGAATTGGCATCAAAAACAGGCGAGAAGTTGGCAAATCGAGGGCAGCGCTTTCGCCGATGCCAGCCGAAAATCATGGAAATGAATCCCCTGTTTTGTTTTCTGCTGGCGCTCGGCCTAGTGGTGACGCCGATGTTTGGCGGTGTGAAGGACAGCGACTGTCTTGATTGCCATGGCGATAACACGCTTGTCAAAACCAATGCCGCCGGCAAGCCGGTTTCACTCTTTGTGGATGTGGCGAAATTCAAATTGTCCGCGCACCGGACCAACGCCTGCATCAGCTGCCACGCCGACCTGACTGCCAAGCACCCGGATGATAATAAGCCGGTGGCCATGGTGAATTGCGCTTTATGTCACGCGCGCCAGACTGAAAGTTTTAACGCCAGTGTTCACGGCCTCGCGTTGAAGTCTGGGCATGCTGATGCGGCCACGTGCCGCGATTGCCATGATTCACACGAGATGGCTTCCGCCGATTCGCCGACCTCACCGATTTATTTTTCCCGGCAGGCCGAAACCTGCGGCGCGTGTCACGACCGGGAGGCGCGCGAGTGGCAGGTCAGCGTGCATGGTCAGGCCGTCATGGCGGGATCGCACGACGCGCCCACCTGCACCGGCTGCCATGACGAACATAAAATCCGTTCGCTCAAAAGCAGCTCGGCCATGGCGATTTCGGAAGATGTTTGCAGTCGCTGCCATGCGTCCGAGCGGTTGAATACGAAATTCAATCTGCCCGCTGATCGCGTAAAAACCTTTTTTGAAAGCTATCACGGGCTGGCGGCGCAATATGGTTCGACTGTGGCGGCGAACTGCGCGAGCTGCCACGGCTATCATAAAATCCTGCCGTCGGCGGATACCAATTCCACCATCAACAAAATCAATCTCGTCACGACGTGCGGCAAGTGTCATCCGGGAGCGAATCAGGAATTTTCGCAGGGTAAAATCCATGTGGCACCGGACGGGCAGGCGGGCGGCACGGATTTTGGCAGCCGGTTGAATAACTGGACGCGGCGCATTTATCTTACGCTCATTTTTGTCACCATCGGCGCAATGCTGGCCCACAACGGCATTCTGTTCATAAAAAAAACCGCGGCGCGTTTACGGATGACCGAGCGGCCGGTGGTCCGAATGACCACCTCGCAACGCTGGCAACATCTGGTGTTGGCGACGAGTTTCATGGCGCTGGCCGTCACCGGCTTTGCGTTGAAATTTCCAGACTCCTGGCTGGCCAAGGTTCTGGGCTCCAGTGAGCCGTTTCGCCGCTGGTCGCATCGCGTCGCGGGCATCGTGATGCTGGCCATCGGCCTGTATCATTTAATATATCTTCTCGCCACACGCGACGGAAGGAAGTTGGTGGCGGACCTATTTCCGGTGAAAAAAGATCTGGCCGACGTTTGGCAGGCGGTGCGATATTTAGGTGGATTTACAAAGGATAAACCCAAAATCGGACGCTTCGGCTATGCCGAAAAAATGGAATACTGGGCGGTCGTCTGGGGCACCATCATCATGGGGGCGACCGGTCTGGCGATCTGGCTGAAGATTGACGTGACGCAATATTTTCCCCGCTGGGTGGTGGCCGTGGCGACGACCATTCATTACTACGAAGCGGTGCTGGCCTGCCTCGCGATCGTCGTCTGGCACTTCTACCATGTCATCTTTGATCCCGAAGTTTATCCGCTAAATACAGCCTGCCTGGACGGTCGCATTTCCGAGGAATTTCAAGCGCACGAACACCCGCTCGAGCCGGCGGCCGCCCAGCGGCGTTCCGATAAATCCAGCGTTTTGGAAAGCGGTAAGGAAATATGATGCTGCTCGTAAGTCAAAATCTAAAAGTTAATCTCGCCAAATGTTGCGTGGTAAATAGCAATATATGGTAAGCGCGTTTTTTTCATCCGTTTAGATTTACTTCAAGCAGTTGTTGTCAGGTTTTAAATCAAGTTATGAAAATCTTTGTTGCCGGATTGAGCTACAAGACCACGCCCGTGGAGGTGCGTGAGAAGTTGGCCGTCCAGCGCTCGCGCCTGCAATGCAGCGGCTGCCGGCTCAAGTTGCGCGGCGGGCTGGAAGAAGTGGTGCTGCTTTCCACCTGCAATCGCGTGGAGATTTACGGAGTCTCGACTTGGATTCACGGTCGCGTCCAGCAGCTGTTTCAGGAACTCACGGGCAGCGATTTTGATTTTACCCCGCATCTCTATGTCAAGGAAGGCGCGGCGGCAGCAGAACATTTATTTGCTGTCGCCAGCGGCATTGACTCCCTTGTGATTGGGGAAACGGAAATTACCGGACAGGTTAAGAATGCGTATCAAGCCGCGAAAGACGCCGGCCTCGTTGGTAAGAAAATGAATCGACTCTTCCAGACGGCGTTTGCGGTAGTCAAGGCGGTCCGCACGAATACCGGCATCGGCCGCGGCGCGACGTCGGTCGGCAGCGTGGCAGTAGAACTGGCGGAGAAAGTATTTGACCGCGACTTGAGTTCGAAGACGGTCATGATTTTGGGTGCAGGCAAAATGGGTGAAGCCTGCGTGAAGCATCTGGCTAAGCGTGGCGCTAAGACGGTGTTAGTGGCCAACCGCTCGGTGGAACGCGCAGAAAAGCTCGCGACGGAATTTGGCGGGCGCGCGGTGCGGATCGAAGATTCGGCGGCGGCGATGATGGACGCTGATATTTTGGTCAGCTCGACCGGCAGCCCAGAAATTGTTTTGAAGCGCGAGGATGTGGCAAAAATTTTACCGGCGCGCGGCAATCGTCCGCTGGTGCTCGTGGACATCGCGGTGCCGCGCGATATCGATCCGGCAGTGGCGGAACTTCCGAACGTTTTCCTTTACGACATTGACGATCTTGAAGCAGTCGTTCGTGAGAACACCAAGAATCGCAGCCAGGAACTGGCCTTGTGCGAGCAGATCATCGCCGAACATACGGCGGAATTGATGGCGCGTTTTAATTCGCCATTCACGAAGCCTGCCGTAGTGGTGTCCGCTGGCGGACTAGTGCTTTGTCATGGCTGAACCAGAACATATGAAAAACTTTAACCAATTTGACAGTGGATGTGAGCCGACCGGTTGGTCGCTGGGCGCGTCTGCTGTTGGAAACGCGGTGCTGATATCCACCCGCGAGCAGACCAATCCGAATCAAATCGAACAACAACACAACGCGCGTAGTTAAACTGAACAACCTAAATATAAATATGAAAACACTCAACCTCATCACTCTGACTGTGCTTACGGGCACACTGTTAACCCTCACCGCTCGGGCGAGCGTCGTCGGTAGTCCACATGATTTTTCCGGCCCGGCTGGCAGCAGCTGGAACAACGATCCGGCAGATCCCAAGAGCGTTTGTAGCGCTTGCCATACGCCTCACCATGCCGATAGCAGCGTGATTCCGCTTTGGTCGCACGCCACCACGGCTTCTACCTTCAAGATGTATAATACGGCCAACGTCACCGCGCTCGGAGATACGGCCACTTCGCTACAGGCGACCATTGCCGCCCAACCAAACGGCCCTTCCAAGGCTTGCTTGAGCTGCCATGACGGCACAGTGGCCATCAATACTTATGGCGGTGTCACCGTCGGCGGGGTAGGCATCACGATTACGAACAGCGCCAATCTGGGCACGGACTTGACCCACTCGCATCCGATTTCTCTGACCTACGATGCTTCCATCGTCGGCGCGGGACCTAATCAGGACAAATGGTTGTATAACCCCGACACGCGGACGGTGCTGACGCCCGATAACGGCACCTTCGTTCCGGGTAATGACATGACCATCAAAGGATTTTTGCTCGGTGCCAATCACGCGTTGGAATGCAGTTCCTGCCATGACGTTCACAATCAGGAAGGCACACCGTTTGACATCAACAGCAATCCCAAGCTGGTCAAAATTAACGGCACGCAGGGCGGTGTGGGCAGTTTGCTCTGCCGCAGTTGCCACAATAAGTAAACCCGTAGGTTTTAATGCGGTCTGACCGCCACGAAACCAAACCACTAAAAAACTTATGAAAAAAATCTATCAAACCTCCCTGCGCCACGCTTTGGCCGTCTTGACGGCTGGGTTGGCTCTGGGCGGGATGTTTGCGTCCACTGCGCGCGCGGACATGTATCGCTGGCCGGCCTCTATTCCGGTGGAGAATGAAGCTACAAACGGCACCCGTGGCGTGCCGGGACAGACGACGATTGTCCCAGACTACGGCACCAATAACGTGACGTTTTCCTGGTATGGTATGCGCGGCTGGAGCACTGTTGAAGCCACGACCAATCTGGTTAACTGGTTTCCGTTCGTCAGCACTGAAGCAACCGACTATGCTTGGTCGGTCACAGCGGCGCGACCAGAATCTGGTAACAACTGGTATTTTCGCCTGAACCAGACGAATTTTTATGCCGGTTCCGGTGATTGTGCCGGCTGCCACGGAAATATTTACACCAATTATGCGGGCACCCACCACGCCAGCGCACTGGCGACGCTTCAAGCCATCGGCATGGGCAATAACGCCAGCTGTGTGCAGTGTCACTCGGTGGGCATGAATCAGCCGACCGGTTTCACTTCTAGTTCGACCACGCCGCAACTAGCCAACGTCGGCTGCGAAAGCTGCCATGGCCCGGCGGGCTGGCACAAGAACAGCGATCATGCCCTGATTCGTCCGGCGATCACCATTGATCCAAAAATCTGCGGTAGTTGCCATCAGGATAGCCACCATCCCACCTATACTGAATATGCGGAAAGTCTGCATGCCCAAGTGAATGCGGACATCAAGTATGGAAACGCCGCCTTTACCAACTACTTCACCAACACGGTGATCATTGGAACCAAGGTTTATTATGGCTACGCGGTGACCAATTTGACCGTAATCGCCGGCGCCACCGATGTGACCAATAAAATTGTTTACTCGGGTTATACCAACGTGGTCATCACCACTGCGGGCAATACCAATGTCATTGGCGTGACTAATGCCACGTCCGGTATTCTGAACAGCGGCTTCGTGCCCGGCTCGGCAGTTGATCCCGGCCAATCCCGCGCGGCCCAGTGCGGCGTCTGCCATTCGGCGGCCACACGCTACGCGATGTTGAGCGAATATAATGACGCGCTTTCCGGCCAGCCGCATCATCCAATTAACTTTGCGGCACCCAATGATGGCGCGGCTTGGACTGCTGTCTGTGCGACCTGCCATGATCCGCACTCCACGAATAACATCGCGCAGTTGCGTTACACCACTTGGTCCACCAACTTCTATACCATGCCGACGACAACGGATTCCTATCTGGGAACGTTGCGCTCGACCAATGCGTTAGGAGCTTTTACCACCAACACCGTTTACAACAACACCACGTTCGACAGCACGTATAACGCGAAAATTCAGGTCTGCGGTCAATGTCACAATTCCCGTGGCGCTAGTTGGGATGGTCAGGCCTATACCTTGGTCACCAACGCAGTGATTAGCACGGCGACCAATGTGGTTAGCGTGACGCCCGATCCAAACACGCCCTGGGAAACAGTATTAGCCACGAACGTCGTTACTTCGACGAACAATGTTTCGGGAATTAAGTTGATGTCGCCGCTGATTCCTTATGTCGTCGGCGGAGTGACCAATTACAGCACCAATAGCTCCGGCTATGGCCGCTCACCGCATTTTTCGCCGCAATACAATATTCTGGTTGGTAAACCTGACACGAATTATTACCTGACGGCCACCATTCACGCTCACGGTTCCACTGGCAACACGAATCAATGCGCTACTTGCCACGTGCCGATTTATGACGTGAATGCCACGACCAAAGTCACCGGCCACACCTATGAAGTGGACTTCCAGAACTGCGTGCAGTGCCATTCAGGTCTGACTGACGAGGCGTTCTTTGGAAAAATCGAGGATCTCCAGTATCAGGAATCGAATAGCATCGCCCGCGTGGTGTCGCTTTTGAATCAATGGGCAATTACGCCCGGACTGGCTCCGGACATCCTGCGGACGAACTATGGTTCGATGGCTTGGGAATACACCACGCCGGGTGAATTGGGCAATCCCAGCGGCGCGGCTGTTGCAGGTCCGCCTTCGGCTTTTAATCCCAAGTTGACCGGCGGAGTGCCGACTGGAACCAACGACAATATGCAGTTGGTGATTCCGGACGCCATTCGCAAGGCTCGGTTCAATATCTACATGGTTGCTCATGATGGTAGCTATGGGGTGCATAATCCCACCTTTACCAAGACCATGTTGACCAATGCCGAGGCTCTAGTGGTGGGGCAGATGACTGCCGCTCCTGCCTACAAAGCCAGCTTCTCGGTCTATCCAGTCACTTATGCTGCGCTTATCACGACTTATGTCGGAACGAATGTCACGTTCACTAACCTCAGCGCCACGACGGGTGGCACATGGAACTTCGGTGGCCCGGGCACGATTGTTACCCAAGCTCTGAATTATGTGACCTATGCCTATAGTGCCGCCGGTCTGTATGACGTGAGTTATACCGACACGGCTACGGGGAGCACAATGACGCGTTCGTCTTACATTAAAGTCCGGGACTTCTCGACCGTAAGCTTCAACGCCGATGTGACGGCTGGTCTGGCACCGTTGACGGTGAACTTCACCAACAAGAGCGTCAATACGGGCAGTGTTGATTGGTGGCGCTGGACGTTCTCGTCTGACCGCTTGGAAACGACGGATACGTTGCCAGTCAGCTATACTTACACCATTCCCGGTGTATATTCGCCATCTTTGAGGGCCAATATGTCTGGAAGTGGTAGCATATCGGTGAGCAGCAATAATTACGTCACTGTTGGCGGGCTAAACTTCACCAACGGTGTCACGTTGGGTGTGGTGCCAATGGCGGTTTCCTTCACCAACAAGAGTGCTGGCATGTCCAACCTCCTCTGGAACTTTGGTGATGGCCAAACGTCCACGAACACCAATCCGGTCAATAACTACACCAACGCCGGCACCTATACGGTGACGCTCTCGGGGGTTTATAACGGGGTGACCTACCAGTTGGCCCGCACCAGCTACGTCGTCGCGAAAGCGGCTCCGGTGGCGTCCTTCATCGGCGAAATCACGGGCGGCAAGGCGCCGTTGACGGTGGTGTTTGACAATCTTAGTTCTAATGCGACGGCTTATGCTTGGAGCTTTGGTGACGGCAACACTTCCACTAACCGGTATGTGGCCAACACCTACCTCAGTGCTGGCACTAATACGGTCACGCTCAAGGCGATTAACCTTGGCGTAACGAACACGTTGACGCGCACTAACTACATTATCGTGACTCCATAATGGATCGCCTTAAGTTCTGAATTCAGGCGGGCTTTGGTCGAAAATATGACCAAAGCCCGCTTTTTCAAGTTGGTGGTATGAACGAGTAAATCTTCGATGTTGGCGATGAATTTCTAGCCGCAGGGATGCGTGGTCAGAAATTGGTATGGCTTGGACAATTTATGGTGAGTCGGATTGGTTTGCCGGGGTAAAATATTGGTAAAGCTTAAAAGCAATTTCACTATGAACACCAAAACTAAATCGCACATCAAGGCGCTGGGCAACGTCTGCCTGTTATTGGCGCTGCTGAATGGTTGCACCACCGCCCCCAAAGCTCCCAAGACTTACACTTTTTTCCCACCCAAGCCGGACGAGCCGCGCATTCAATTCCTGACCGCTTTCGCAGCGGAGGCCAACCTCGGACGGTCTCATGGGTTTGCCGATTTTATCACAGGCGATCAAAAGATGCTCAACCCGCTGGTGAAACCTTATGGACTGGCTTTTCATGACGGGAAAATCTTTGTTTGCGAAACGGTGGGCAGCTTGATCCAGGTGTTTGACTTGCAAACGCGCCGAGCCGCTATATTTGAACCGCAAGGTGAAGGCAAATTGCGGTTGCCCATCAACATCACCATTGATCAGGACGGCACGCGTTATGTGGCGGACACTGGCCGCCAGCAGGTTTTGATTTTTGGGAAAGATGGAACTTTTATTGAGGCCATCGGGAAGAAGGATGAACTGAAGCCGTCGGATGTCGCGCTTACGGCGGACCGGCTTTACGTCACCGATCTTAGTGGTCATGCCGTGCGGGTTTATGGCAAGACGAGTCATCAACTTCTGTTCACGATTCCGCGCACCGGCAATACGAATGAAGGCAGACTGTTCGGTCCCACGAATCTGGCGATTGATAAAGCAGGCAATCGGTTGTTGGTGTCCGATACCGGCGCCAACGTGGTGCAGGTGTTTGATCTGGAGGGAAAATATTTGCGGACGATTGGTCGTCAGGGCGTGGCGGCGGGCCTCTTTGCGCGTCCAAAGGGCGTGGCGGTGGATCGTCAAGGACTAGCTTATGTCGTGGATGCGGCCACGCAGGTCGTGCAGATTTTTGATACGGAGGGCCGGTTGCTGCTGTTCTTTGGTCAGGCGGGTGCCAGCACGCAGGGCGAAGTGATTTTACCGGCGGCCGTGAAAGTGGATTACGACAACCTCAGCTATTTTCAGAAGTATGTCGCCCCCGGCTATCAATGCGAATACCTCATTCTCGTCACCAGCCAGTATGGCGGCCAGAAAGTCAGCGTCTATGGTTTCTTGAAAAAGAACTGAACCGCATCGTCGTCATGGTGAATTGATCGACCACATGAAATCGCCTCTGGGAAAAACTGATTTTCGCCGCCGCTGTCGCACTGGCAGTGGACTGGCTGGGTTGCTGTGCGGTCTGGTGATTCTGGCGGGCTGCGCCACGGAAACCAAACAGAAGTGGCTGACATTTTTCTTCGATGGCGTGCCGCAACCGGGCGCGACGAATGCGGTAGCGACCACGGCGGTGACGCCCGTTTCGACCACCAATGCCACCGGCCAAGTCACAGTGACGACGCCGGCGGCGCCGGCGCGCCCGCCGCTCATCGTGCATCCGCCTTACGCGAAGCGCGATTGCACGGCGTGCCATGAATCGGCGTTTTCCCAGACGATGAAGGGCAAGCCGGGCGAAGCGTGTTTTGCCTGCCATCAGGAACTGCAGAAAAAATTTGTCGCTAGCAAAGTCAAACATCCGCCGGTGGAGGAGGGTGATTGCAAGAGCTGCCATGCGCCGCATCAATCGTTCAACAAAAAATTACTGCTGACTCCGGGCAATGCGCTGTGCCTCACTTGTCACGACGATCCGCTGGCGGCCGGCAAGGTCAAGCATCAGGCGGTGGAATCTGGTGATTGTCTGGATTGCCATGCGCCACACGCGACCAATTTCAAAGGGTTGTTGAAAAAATCCGTGAAAGAAACCTGCGCTGATTGCCATGACGATCTCACGGCCAAGAAAAAATTTGTGCATCAACCGGTCGGCGATGGTGATTGTCTGGAATGTCACACGCCGCACGCCGGGAAAATTCCGAAGCTCCTAAAAAAGCCGGTGAAAGCAACGTGCGCCGCCTGTCACGACGACCTGATTGCTAAGAAAAAGTTTGTGCATCAGCCCGTTGGTGATGGCGATTGTCTGGCGTGTCACAATCCGCACGCCACCCAAATAAAAGGGCTGTTGAAGAAAACAGTGAAGGACACTTGCGCGGATTGTCACGATGACATTCAGGCCAAGAACGCCAAGGTGGTGCATCAACCCGTGGGCGATGGCGATTGTCTGGCCTGCCATAACCCCCACGCAACGGACAAAAAGGCGCTCGTGAAAAAATCCGCACCGGCGCTGTGTTGGGATTGCCACGACAACTTTTTGGAGAAGGCCAAATTCAAGCACGACGTGGTTGAAGATTGCACCGGTTGCCACAAACCGCATCAATCAACGGAGACTGGCTTACTGGCCAAAAATATTTTGAAGCTGTGCGGCGATTGCCATGACGACAAGGATTTACAAGCGGTCAAAGGCCACGCTGGGGCGGCGGGCAAGACCTGCACCCTCTGTCACGATCCGCACGTTGGGAATAACAAATCGCTGCTTAAAGCCAGCGCGCTGAATCCGGCGGCCGGAAAGGTGGCGGCGGTTGGCCCATGAATTTTTCCGGAGATCATCACAGTCGCTGGTTCACCCGCCTGTTGGGTGTGGGCATCGCACTGGGATTGGCGCGGACGGGACGGTCGCAAGAATTGGGCTGGTTCCAGTTGATGCGTCCGCCGCAAGCGAGTGTTGGCATGGAAGTGCAGGGCACGCACCAGACCACGCGCAATAACGGCGTAACTTCCACCTACAATCAGCTTTCACTGACGCCGCTGGTTGGACTACAGACTCAGGGTTATGTTTATCACCCAAATCTGGTCACGTTTGACTTGGGTGGTGACATCGGGTGGGGGTGGAATCAATCGTCTTCCACGGGGCCGGGTTATACGCAGACTACCAAGGACAGCCAGCAATTGATGCGGTATCTGGCGCAACTCAATTTTCTTTCGGCCAAACCTTACAACGCTTCTTTCTTCGCGACGCAAGACCATACTTATAGCGACTACGGTTCGTTCAATACCTTCACGGTGGACAGCCTGCGCTATGGCGGCGTGGTCAATTACAACAGTGAGCGGGTGACCATGACGGCGGACGCGGGGTATCGGAACGAGCAAGACACGGGCTTGAACGATTTCACGGAGGTTTCGGAAACGTATTTCAATTTCTTTGGCGCCGACCACCGGCAATCCGGCCAGACATCGTTGACTTACCACATCAACCAATTTGAAAACACGGTCAACAACAGTTACAACACGACGAACAAAGTCGGTTCTACCTCGTCCAGCCTGAATCAGTCGGTCGGCATTTCGGATTCGGAAACTTTTGGGGCGCACAAGCAGATTGTTGCCACCACCGGGGCCAGCTTCAGTGAGTCGGATTACTCGGGACAACAGTTACAGACCGTCACCGCCAACGAGAATGTTAACGTCACCCACACGCCTAATCTCGATAGTTTTTATTCGGTGGATTACAGCCACAACCAATTGCATCCGGTCACGGATTCGACGGTGCAGGGCGTTAGCGGCATCCGGCATCATCTCTATGAGAGCCTCACTTCCCAAGTGGATGTGCACGGCAACTACCAAGATTATTCGGGTGGGGGGAGTTCCTCGACCTACGACCGCTATGGTTTTGGCGTGTCGGAAAATTACACCAAAAAACTTGGGACTTGGGGGCGGTTGACCATCGGGGCTGGTGCCATCGCCGATCATCAGGATCAAAATTCCTACGGCGATGTCCTCACCACCATTGATGAACCGCATCAGTTGAATCTGGTCGGTCCGCCGACATTTCTCGATCATCCGAATGTGATTTTGTCCTCCGTGGTCGTGAAAGGTCCCGGCGGTATACCGACCCAATTGAATGTGGATTACCAACTCGTGCAGGTCGGGGACTTGACGCAGATTTTGCTGGTGCCCACCAGCACCATTTTGCACAGCGGCGATGTGGTGAAGGTGACTTACGAAAGCGATTCGCTCTACACCGCTTCATTCGACTCGCTCAACGCCACCGCCCAAATTCGCCTGGATATATTCAACAAGTTTGGCATCTATGGTCGGCTGAATTGGCTGGATAACAATGCGCCGCCGCAGGTGCAGACGCAAACACTCACTGACTGGGTAGGCGGCGTGGATTACGGCTGGCACTGGTTTCGCGCTGGGGCGGAATATGAAGATTACAATTCGAATTTCACCGCGTATCAGGCCTGGCGCTTATTTCAGATGTTCAATTGTCAGCCGTCGGACACTTCGACCTTCAGCGTGACGTTGAATCAATCCTCCTATACGTATCCCGATAGCGGCAGCCAGAACCAATATCAATTTCTCAGCCGCTACAGCATTCAGTTTCTGTCTTCGCTCTCGTGGTTTGTGGAAGGCGGCTATAACATTCAAGACGTGTTAGGCACCAAACAATATCTTAGCTCAGGCCGGACGGGCATGACGTGGACGCGCGGCAAGTTAAGCGTCCGCGCCGGTTACGAATACAACGGCCAGAGCACGACCACGCCCGGTCAGCCCGATCAGGAGTTTGACACCAGTCGCCTTTACGTTTACCTGAAAAGAACTTTCTAGCCATGCCGCCGATTTTTCAATCTCAACCGCCGACGAATCCGCTGCGCCCGACGCGCTGTGGGCTGCGCGTTTGGATCGCGGTCTGGCTCTGGCTGTTCGCCGTCGGAATCGGATTCGCCGCTCCCTCCGCGACCAATGCACCCGCCTGGCCGCCGCCGCCCGCCGAACCTTACATCGTTTATGTTCGCGCCATTGCCGGCCCCGCCGACATTGGCGTAAAACCCTTCATGCTGATGCGTTTTGCCAACTGGATTACCGGCGTCAGTGGCGACAAACATAATCTGGATAAGCCGTTTGGAATTTCGCTGGACGCAGCGGGCAATCTGTTGGTCACCGATACCGGTGCCAATACCGTCAGCTATCTCGACCTGACTCACAAAAAATGGCTCCACTGGAATTCCGTTGGCAAACAACACTTCCTTTCGCCGGTCGCTGCCGTGCATCGCGAGCAAACTTTTTACGTCGCCGATTCGGCGCTGGGTAAAGTGCTCGCCTTTGACGAAAAAGGCAAATTACAGTTCGCCATCACCAACGAACTGGCGCGTCCCACCGGCTTGGCTCTCGCCGGCGACCGGCTCATCATCGCGGACTCGCAATTGCATCAGGTCGTCATCTGCGGCGTGCGCGGCGAATTTATTTCCAAGTTTGGGCGGCGCGGTAAAGGGTCGGGCGAATTCAATTTTCCCACCCACGTCAGCGTGGATGATGTGGGCCGCATCTACGTCACGGATTCCTTGAACGAGCGGATCCAGGTCTTCGACGTGCAAGGCCAGTTTCTGCGCGCGTTTGGCAGCGTGGGCGATGGTCCCGGCCACTTCACCCGGCCCAAAGGTGTGGCGGTGGATCACGCTGGTCATGTGTATGTGGTGGATGCGCTGTTCGACAACGTGCAGATTTTTGATGGCCGCGACCGCCTGCTGCTAGCCTGGGGTGAAGCGGGTTCGGCGCCCGGCCAGTTCTGGCTGCCCAACGCCATTGCCATCAACGCCGCGAACGAAATCTTCGTGGCCGATGCTTACAACCACCGCATTCAAATTTTTCGATACACCGGCAAGCTATGAAAAATTCGCCTGACCTCAACCCACGCGCGCTGGCCGCCTACAGGCTGTTTGCGTGCTTGCTGCTGACTGGCTGGGTGGGTCTATTTTTCGCCGTTCCGATTTCGTTTGGACAAAATCCTAACAGCATCATCTATTCAAAACACAATCTTGCCATCAGTGGCCCCGGAACAATCCGTTCTGCCACCGAAGCCGATGTCTGTGTCTTTTGCCACGCGCCGCACAGCGCTTCCTCGGACGGTCCGCTGTGGAATCATCAGATGTCCACCGCTGCCTACACGCCTTACACCAGTTCCACCCTCAAAGCCGCCGTCGGCCAGCCGACAGGTTCCTCCAAACTGTGCTTGAGTTGTCATGATGGCACGGTGGCGCTCGGTATGGTGTTCAGCCGCCCGGCGTCCATTGCGATGCCCTCGGGCGCGGTCACGATTCCGGCCGGCCGGACATTGGTAGGCACCGATCTTTCTGCGCATCATCCCGTATCATTCGTTTACAATTCCTCACTGGTCACGGCCAACGGCGAGTTGCGCGATCCCAGCCTGCTGGTGCAGGACGTGCGCCTGGATCGCAACGGCCAGATGCAATGCACTTCCTGCCACGATCCACATAATAACCAATACGGAAGTTTTCTGGTGAAGGCCAATACCGCTTCGGCCTTGTGTCAGGATTGCCATGTGCCGAATCAATGGAACGCATCCGTCCATGCCACCTCCACGGCCACTTGGAATGGTTCCGGGGAAAATCCCTGGCCGCACACGACGCAAACCACGGTGGCGGCCAATGCCTGTGAAAATTGTCATCGTCCGCACGCTGCCCAAACCGCCAAGCGGTTATTGAATTTCACGCCCGATCAGCAAAATTGTTTCTCCTGTCACAGCGGAACCGTGGCGGCCAAGAACCTGGCCACCGAGTTCAACAAGGCAAGCGTGCATCCCATCCAATTGACCGCCGGGGTGCATGATCCGACCGAGGATGTAATCAATTCGCCGCGCCACGTCGCGTGTGAAGATTGCCATAATCCGCACGCGACCAAATCTTCCGGCGCCGTGACGCCCATTGCACCCGCCGCCCCGGCTTCGCTCACTGGTGTGCGTGGTGTCAATGCTGCTGGCGCCGAAGTCCGTCAGATCCAGAACGAATATGAATTATGTTTCCGTTGCCACGGCGACAGCGGCAATCGCGGTCCTGCTCGGGTGCAACGGCAATTTCCCCAGACGAACACGCGCTTGGAATTCACGGTCGGCAACACCTCTTTTCATCCTGTAGAAGCCATCGGGAAAAATTCCCTCGTGCCCAGCCTCATTCTGCCGTGGACCATTTCCAGTCTCACCTACTGCGGCGACTGCCATAACAACGATCAGGCGGCGGGCGGCGGCAGCACCGTTCCCCAAGGCCCGCACGGTTCCGCCTACATTCCGTTGCTCGAGCGCCGGCAATTGTTGACGGATGGCACGGCCTATAATCAGGCGAATTTTGCGTTGTGCTACAAGTGCCATAGCAGCACGGTGGTGGACAGCGAGCAGACCACGAGCTGGCGTTATCACCGCAAACACATTGAGGAATTCAGAGCCGCCTGCACGACCTGCCATGACTCTCACGCTGCCGGTCAGCCGCACCTGATTAATTTCAATACCACTTACGTCCTGCCGCGTAATGGGGTTTTGAAATACACTTCTACCGGCGTCAACCACGGAAACTGCACCTTGAGTTGCCATGATGCTTCAGGGCAAAATAAAGCACACAATGCCAAAAGCTATTGAAGATATGCGGCCGAAAAATCGCAAATTATTGTTATGACCGGTAGAAAGAATTAGACTAAAAAAACTTTTATGAAAAACCTGAAACACCTCATCCTCCTCGCCGGGCTGTTTGCCCCCGTTCCATTCGTCACCGCCCAAGACGCGGCGACTGCTCCTGTTGCGGCTGCGGAAGCCACCAGCTTTTCTGGAAAAGTCGTCGAGGCCATGAACACTTCTGGCTACACCTATGTGCGCGTGGATACCGGCAGCAACAAATTGTGGGCGGCCACCACGCAATTCGCCGTGAAGGTCGGCGATGCCGTTGCCGTCAGTGCCGCCATGCCGATGCCCAATTACCACAGCCAATCGCTCAAGCGCGATTTTGATGTCGTCTATTTCACCGGCAGCATCACCGTCAATGACGCCGCCGCCGTTGCCCCCGCGACCGCGTTGCCGCCCGGCCATCCGCCGTTAACCGACGCGCCCGCTCCGGCCTTGCCACCAGGTCACCCCTCGCTCACCGGTCAGCCCGCCGCCGCCGCTCCCGCCAAGGTTGACTTGACCGCCATCAAGCGCGCCGACGGTGGCAAAACCGTTTCGGAAATCTTTTCCGGCCAGAAAATGCTCGCGGGAAAATCCGTTTCCGTGCGCGGCAAAGTCGTCAAGTATAACGCCCAGATCATGGGCAAAAACTGGCTGCACATCCGCGACGGCTCCGGTAGCGCCGATAAAAGCGACAACGATTTGACCGTCACCACCAGCACTCCGGCCAAACTCGGCGACACCGTGCTGGTGACCGGCATCGTTACTTTGAACAAGGACTTCGGTGCAGGCTACAAATACACCGTGATTCTGGACGACGCCCAAGTGACGGTGGAGTAAAACCGTTAATTGTCGGCGAAAATATTATCCACGGCGATCGGCACCAGTCGGTCGCCGTTTTTATTTTCACTGGCGCAAGGCTGGCAAATCCGTCACTTTGCGCTCGGCAACATCCATTGAAAACACTGCAAAAATATCTCGTCGGTCAGGTCTTCGTCACGCTGCTCCTCACGGTGGCGGTGTTCACCGCCGTGCTGCTGATTGGTAATGCGCTGCGTGAAATCCTCACGCTGCTCGCCAGCAGCCACGTCAGTCCACTGCTGATGGTGAAGGCGATCCTTTATTTGATTCCGTTCGTCTGGGTTTTCGCGCTGCCGATGGGAATGCTCACAGCCACGCTGCTGGTGTTTGGCCGGTTCAGTGCGGATCAGGAACTCACGGCGGCGCGGGCCAGCGGCGTCAGCCTCATGTCGCTCATCATGCCGGTGCTGTTGTTGAGCTTGTTCTGCTGCACGTTGAGCGCGTGGTTCAACATGGAACTCGGCCCGCGCTGCCGCGTGGCCTATCTCGGCATGATCCGCGAACTCCGCGCAGAAATCATCAACGCACAACTACCCGCCGGCCGGTTCATCACGGATTTCAAAGGCTACATTTTTTACGTCGAGAAAAACGACGGTGGCAAGTTGAAGAACGTGATGATTTATCGGTTGCAAAACGATACGAATGTGGACACGACCTTGCGCGCACCGAGCGGCCAGCTCAAGCCGGATCGCGCGAACAACCAGTTGATTCTGGATTTGTATGACGCGACGAGCGTCACCGTCGGCGAGCATGGCGACGCGATTAATTCTTTCCCCTCGCTGACCTTGAATTTAAGCATGAGTCAGGCGACCAACCGCGTGAATAAGCCGAGCATCAATGACATGACGTTTCTGCAACTGCGGGAAGAACTACGCACGCTGGAAAACTTACGTCTGCCCGTCGGCACCAATTCACCGGACGGCTTTCGCGCGCAACTGAAAGGGTTGCGGCAGCAGAAAGACTTTACTGAACCGGTGCGCGTGGCGATGAATCGTGAAGTGGCGTTTTCGTTTGCCTGTTTTGGTTTTACGCTGGTCGGCATTCCGCTGGGCATCCGCGTTCACCGGCGCGAGACGAACATCGGCATCGCTATCGCGTTGATTCTGGTGCTGGTGTATTACGCCTTTATCATGTTGGGACAATCGCTGGCGTCGCGGCCAGAATTTTATCCGCACCTGATTTTTTGGCTGCCTAACTTCATCTTCCAAGCCGTCGGCGCGGTGTTGTTGTGGCGGGCGAATCGGGGAATTTAAAAACCACTCAGGAAAGGTTTTGCCCGCTTAATGAACCGGCGGAATAGCCCAGCGGCCTTCAATCATGCTGGCGGTGACATTGCCGGCGTTACCCAAAACGGATTCGTAAAGTTTGTCCGGATTGTCGCGAGCAGGAATCGCTATTAAATCCGCCAAGGCCCCGGGCGACAGCGTGCCGATTTTTCCAGCCAAACCGAGGGCGCGTGCGCCGTTGAGGGTAGCCATCTGCAAAATCGTTTCCGGAGAAAGTTTTGGGTCGGCATCGGCCAGAGCGCGCATTTCCGCAAACATATCCAGTTCCGGTTTTTGTTTTCCGGTTTTGCGCGTGGTGGCGAGGCTGTCGGTGCCGAGACAAAGATTCACGCCGGCATTGGCGAGGCGTTCGCGCTCAAACTTTGGATGTTTGAAATAGTCGTGGCTGCGCGGGCAGTGGACGACGTGGGTTTTATTTTTCGCGAGCAAGGTGGCGTCGCCGCGCGCAAGGCAGTTGACGTGGATGGCGAGAACATTTTCGCCGAGCAATTTATTTCGCGCCAGATGCGCGACGGGCGAGCCGAGGCCGCAGTCGGAATTGTCGCGTTCGTTGCGTTTGAGCCAGTCGTGCATTTCGCCTTCCGCATTTTGGAACATGTTGAATTCCTGCGTGGATTCGGCGACGTGGATGCTGACGCGCCATTTACGTTTTTGCGCAGTGCGGGCGGTGAGGCGCAACAGTTCCGGCAAAGTAGAGTAGGGGGCGTGCGGCGAAAGTGCAGCACGATGGCGTGGATGTTTGAGCGAATCCATCGTCACCACAGCTTCGCGCAAGATGTCTTTGGGCGCGCGACGCGACTTGATACCGGTCATTTCGAGAAAGGAAAAAATGCGCAGCGGCGTCGCGTCCCAAACTTCGGGGAGCAAATCAGGCATGCACTCGATATCGGCGACGGTAGTCGTGCCGGTTTTCAAAAGTTGATGTGCGCCGCGTAGCCACGAGCGGGCGTAATCGGAATAACTCCAGCCGGTCTTATGCGCGGTGATGGCCGCAATCCATTCGGTAAAGGCTTTGGGTGGCGAAAGTTCACCAGCCATGTCGGTGTAATCAAGGTGGCAATGGGCGTTGACGAGGCCGGGCAGGAGTATGACTTCGCCAAGGTCGAGAACTTTTTCGCGCTGGTGCGGGCGCAAATCTTTCCACGCCGTGACGGCGCGGATTTTATTGCCATCAATCAAAACCGCGCCGTCCTCGATGGGCGGCGCGGTGATTGGAAGAATTATTTTTGCCCGTAAAATCATTGCTTAATCCGCTTCCTGCCGGGTGCGTTTGGAACGGGCGCCAACTTTATGTTTCGCTGCTTTGACCTTGCTGTGGCGTTTGCGGATTTGCGCTTCGATTTTTTTCTCAACGGCATCAATCGCCGCGTAAAGGTCGCTTTCGATGTCCTTGGCGAACAAGTCCGGTCCGCGCACGCCGAGGCGGATGGAGCAGCTGAACTGTTTTTCCGGCACGCGGGTGTTGTCGTGTTCGAGTGTGACGCGCGCGTCCACGATGCGTTGATCCATGTGATCCAATTTCTCGAGCCGGGCGATGACATGGTCTTCAATCGCCTTGGTTAGCGTGACATTGTGGGTGGAGAGAATCAGTTTCATAGAAAAAGGATGCGCCCTCAGCTCAGGAAAATCCAGTTTTTCCTTTTGGTGAAATATTTACAGCGGGATTCATGCCAAAATCGCTTGAGATTCCAAGGGATTGAGTTATGTTGCCGCGCAGATGGGACCTGGCTTACAACTCTCGCAAAGACTGACGCAATCGATGGTGCTGGCGCCGCAACTCCAGCAATCGCTGGCGTTGCTGCAGGCTCCCTCGTTGGAACTCAAAGCGCTGGTCGAGCAGGAACTCCAGCAAAACCCCGTTCTCGAAGAAGTGCCGGAGCAGGAATCAGACATGCGGGAGGCGTCTGCCGCTGCCGAAGACGCCTCTGGTGGTGACGAAACTGAAATTTCAATGACGGCTGATCCTGCCGAACCGCCGGAGGATTTGAAATTTGACGCCGCTGCCGAACGGGTGGCAAATGAGTCGGCGGACGATTTTCAGGCTGAATTTGAAAAGCTGGTGCAGATGGATCAAGACTGGCGCGACCATTTTTCACAGGCGAACACCGTGACGCGTTCTTCCGCCGAGGACGAAGAAAAGCGTGAGTTCATGTTCAACTCCATCACCGTTGAGGCGTCGCTGGCGCAACACTTGATGGAACAGGTGCGGGACACCAATTTGAGCGGAGAAGATTCTGGAGTGGCGGAATTGCTCATCGGCAATATTGATGATTTTGGCTATCTCATGGCTACGGTCGAGGAACTGGCCGGCACCACCAATCTTCCAGGGGATAAAATTCTGGCGGTGCTGAAAGTAGTTCAAGGATTTGAGCCCGCTGGCGTTGGGGCACGGAATTTGCGCGAATGTCTGATGCTCCAACTCGAACGCGCCGGCAAACAGGAAACCCTTGAGTATCGCATCATCCGCGACCACATGGAGGCGCTCGGCAAACGGAAAATTCCCGAAATCGCGCGCGGCACCGGGCAAGACGTGGACGACGTTCAGGAAGCCCTTGCGCGCATTGGCCGGCTGGAACCGCGACCTGGTCGCGCCTTTCTGCCGGTTGTCGAGCAATACGTCGCGCCGGAAGTTTTTGTGGTGAAGAACGGCGACGATTTCACCGTCACGACCAACGACGAGCAGATTCCGCATCTGCGCATCAGCAATGTTTACAAGGATTTGATGTCCGCCGGCGAAAACAATGCGGAAGTGAAAAATTACATCCGCGAAAAAATTCGCGCCGGAAAATTTCTCATCAAGAGTTTGCACCAACGCCAGACGACCATCTGCAACATCGGCAAGGAAATCGTCAAACGCCAACGCGAGTTCATGGAAAAAGGCGTTGCGCATCTCAAGCCGATGACGATGTCGCAAGTTGCCGATGTTGTCGGCGTGCACGAGACCACCGTGAGCCGCGCCGTTTCGGGCAAATACATCCAAACGCCGCAGGGCGTGTTTGAGATGAAATACTTTTTCACCGCCGGCCTGCAAAACGCCAATGGCGCCGACGTTTCCAACACGAGCGTCAAGGACATGATCGCCGAAATTTTCAAGGCCGAGGACACCGCCAAGCCGTTGTCCGATCAGGAAGTGGTGAAGATGCTGACGGCGAAGGGAATCAACATTGCGCGCCGCACCGTGGCGAAATACCGCGACGAACTGGGAATCCTGCCGTCAAATCTGCGTCGGGTTTATTAGTTCTCACCAAACTTCCACCGGCCCTTTCGGAACGGGAATGTGCGTGCGCGTGGTTGAATCCGGTTCGCGCATGAAGGACGCCACTAGCGGTGCTTGTTGAAAACGCGGCAGCAGTTCGCCGCGTTCATCCAAAAATTGTTTTCGCCAGCGGATGTAGCTTTCCAGAATCTCGTGGAATTGCGCTTTGGTCGCGACTTGCACGACCTTCTTATTGAATTCGTGGCACGGGCCGAAACGTTTGGCATACCACGGCGCGACTTTACGGAACATTCGGCAGCCGAGTTCCTCGCCAAAAACTTCAATCATCAAATCCAGATGCCGGCACATCACGCGCACGCGCTCGGAGAAACTGGCTTCGGGCGGTTGTTCGCCG
>JBAXIY010000002.1:0-52216 GCA_037138135.1 Verrucomicrobiia bacterium | reverse complement strand
ACGATTACTAATTATGGCATCGTGTATGCCGCTACCGCCGTCAACACCAATCCGGCGGTGGGCGGAACCGGCGTGACCAAACTCGTGAAGGGCACGACCCAAACGCTGGGTTCGTTCACTACCAATGCCATCGGATTGACTCCGGGCACGCAGTATTCCTATGCCGGTTACGCGCAAAACTCGTCGGGCATCGGCTATTCCGACGTCGGCACTTTCTATGCGCTGACCAACGAACCGACCGTTCAGGCCACCGGCGTCAGCTTCTCCGGCGCGCAGCGCGGTGCTTTCACCTTCTCTTGGACGCGGGGCAATGGCGATAACTGCCTCGTGCTACTAAAGGCCGGGTCGCCGGTGACTGGGTTGCCGGTGGATGGCACCACCTATACGGCCGATGCGAACTTCAGCGGGGCTGGTTCGGTAATTGGCACCTCGGCGAAGGTGGTTTACCTGGGCACCGGCAACTCGGTTACCGTGTCGAATCTCACGATCGGCACCACCTACTATGTGGCTGTGTTTGAAGTGAACGGCGCGGGCGGTCCGGAGAATTACCTGACCAACTCGCCAGCCACCGGCAATCAAACCGCCGTGCCGAACACCTATTATTCAGTGGGCACGGGACTCTCGCCTTCCACTTTAACCTCATGGACGAACAGCTTGGGTGCCAGTCCGGCTAATTTCACCGGAGGTGATACTTTCATCATTCAAAGTGGTCATTCGCTTACTCCGCCCGGCTCCTGGACGATTTCAGGCGGAGCGACGCTCATCATTAACAGCGGCGGCACGCTGGACATGCAATACGATCTTAACAAATTGTCCATCGGCGGAAGTCTTGTGAATAACGGCATCCTCGCCAAGAGCATCGATACCGGAACCCCACCCACCGTGAATTTCGTCAACCTCGAAAACGTTAATCTAGGCATCAATGACAACGGAACCCTGACTGTCGGCACCAACTACAATGTTTCGGTGTTGGCAATTGGTGGTGGTGGCGGCGGTGCCGCCGCTAATGGAGCTTCTACGCCGCTTACACAGGGCGGCGGCGGTGGCGGTGGCGCGAGCGCCTATAGCGCCGCGTTGGTGCTGCAAGGCGGCGTCGCTTATCAGATGACGGTCGGGGCGGCCGGGGTTCGTGGCACTATCGGAACTACTGGCAATCCCGGCACTGCGGGTGGCAACTCCCGGTTTGGCGGTGGCTTCCTGACCACGATTACAGCCAATGGCGGGGCTGGTGGTCTTTCCGGCGGAACGGGCGGTGCAGGTGGGGCGGCGGGTTCTTCCGGAGCCACCGCCAATTTCGCCGGTGGTAGCGCAGTGAGCGGCGGTGGCGGCGGTGGTGGCGGTGCAGGCGATGCCGGAGCTGGTGGCGACGCTGGCTCCATATCTAGCGGCGTCGGAGGATCCGGTGGCGCGGGTTCACTGCTGGCGGGCGGTGCGGGAGGAAGTATTGCGGCAAACGCTTCCGGCAGTGCTGGCACCGTCCCTGGTGGTGGCGGAGCCGGGGCTAACTGGACTAGCGGCAGTGGTAGCGCCGGCAGCGCCGGGAGCGCGGGTCAGGTCGTCGTGGCCTTGATCAGCCCGAACACCTCACCCCAAACGTTTACCTACGATTTCCAGAGCCGGGCAAGTGGCGACTGGAATGATTTCAACACGTGGAGTGTGAATCGTGGCAGTGGTTTTGTGAATGCGACCAACGGTGAAACGCCCAACGCTGGACATCAGTCCGTCGTGGTGTTGAATTCGCACACGGTGACGGTGTCCGCAGCGGCGGTGACGGTGAATTTGACGGTCAACACCGGCGGCACCTTGACGGTAAGCGGCGGGGGACTGAGCGTAAACCGTCTCACCGGCCAGACGAACGCAAACAACTTAACGGTGAATGGCACGCTGAATCTGGCCACGGCCAACGCCCTGAATCTGGGAAATAACACCACCAACCTCATCGCCGCTGGTGCGGTGTTGAACCACACCGGTGGCTCAACGGTGGTGAATTATGGAACCGGCGTTCAAATGACCATCAACGGCACCTATAATCAGAATGTTAATGGGTCGGGCGTCATCCCGGTTGCCACTTGGGCCGCCGCCTCCACGTGCCAGATCAATTCCACCTTTACCAACAGCACTACCGGCAATATCCAGTTAAATTATGGGCAGAACTTCGGGAATTTCATCTGGAACGCCCAGGGCGACGTCACCAATCAAGTTTACCGGATGGCCAACGGCGCCATAACCAACTGGGCGGTTGGCAATCTGACCATTCAAAATACGGCCGGCACTCCGGCTCGCCTTGAATTGGCTCTATCTCAGGTCTTGGGCGTCAGTGTCACGAACTTTACCATGACCGGCGGTAGTTTTAGGGCTGGCGGCGGGAACGTCGTTTTGACCGTGAACGGCCCGCTGGCCATCAGCGCCGGCCAGTTTGATGTGGGCGGCGCGATCAATGCCTTGGGGGATGTGAGTATCACCGGCACAACCGTTATAACTGGCGGATCTCCGTTCAGCTTTGCCAAAGCGGGGGCGCAAGCCTGGACCACGACCTTGACCAATACCTTGACCGCTCCAAAGTGGATTGTAAACAGCGGCACCGCGTTGTCTTTGGGCAGCGCCTCCCGCTGCGTCGTGAGCGATCTGACGGTGAACGGCGGTCTGACAGTCACCGGCAACTCGACGTTGTTGGTCAACGGTGCCAACCTCCCCAGCACTAACAACTCGGGCACCATCACTGTGGCCAGTGGTAGCACGTTGGGCGGCAGCGGCGCGATTGGCGCGAGCGTCACCCTCTCCGCCGGTGCCATGGCGACGAACACGTTTGCCCTTGATACGAATAATGTGCCGAACGGACAACTCACCACCACCAACGCGCTAGCCTTGAACGGGAACACCATCTATGTCTCCACTGGCATCTATGCGCTGAATGTTGGTGATTATGTTTTAATCACGAACACCATCAGCGGCATCACCGGATCGTTTGGCAGTGTGGTCATCAGTGGGGCAGGGCTGGCCAGCGGGACAACCGGCACCGTGGTCACCACCGCCAATGCGGTCAAGTTGCACGTGGCTTTAGCTGCCATCACGACCGTTCCGACGACGACCTTGCTGGTCTCTTCGGCGAACCCGTCCACGAACGGCAGCAGCGTGACGTTCACCGCGACGGTGCAGACGAACTCGGTCACGGCTTCCGCTGCGACGAGCAACTACGTCTTCAGCGTGGATGGCACGCCCGTGGCGACCAACGCGGTGACCGGCGGTTCGGCCAGCTACGCAAGCAGCGCGCTGACCGTGGGCAGCCACACCATTCAGGCGATTTATCTGGGTGATGCCAGCTATCAGGCCAGCACCAACTCGCTGACGCAAGTTGTGACCAACTTCCCGCCGGTGGCGAATCCGGACACGGCCACAACATATTGGAACGTGCCGGTGACGATCTCGCCGCTGGCGAACGACAGCGACCCGCTGGGGCGTCCGCTGACGCTGGTGAGCGTGAGCCCGTCCAGCGGGACGGCGAGCATCATTAACAACAACACGAACGTGCTGTTCACGCCGGCGACCGGCGCGAGCACGACGGCGACGTTGAACTACGTAATCACGAACGGGGCTGGCGGTTCAGCGAGTTCGATCATCACGGTGACGGTGACGAATCCGCCGGTGCCGCGGTTCACGAGCGCGAAGGTCGTGGGGGCGAATTTTGTGGCGACGGGCACGAACGGGGCGCCGAACGGCACCTACAATATGTTGACGGCGACGAATGTGGCGCAGTCCATTGCGACGTGGACGGCGGTGCTGACGAACACCTTCGACGGCAGTGGCAATTTTAGCAACAACATCCCGACGAACAGCACGCTGCCCAGAAACTTCTACCGGATTCAACAATAAGCCTGACAGGTTGAGTCAGCCGCGCTAATTGTCGGTAAGAAATTCACTGCGGGGGAAACCTGAAGAGGTTCCCCCGCAGCTTTTTAGTCAGTAGAAGCGTTGGCAGTGAAGCTGGTGGCGGGCGGAGGGAGATTTGGTTCGGAAACAATATGAACAAACTCATGAAACTGTTTGCGGCAATCTTGCTCGGAATTACGGCAATGTATTTTGCCGGCTGCGTTGCGCTGTCCCCCAACGTAAAATCCAGCATCACGCAAACACCCTTTGGCCGGACTGCGGACGGCCACGCCGTTGAAATATACACGCTGCGAAATGCTCAAGGAGCTGAGGCGCGCATCATGACTTATGGCGGCATCGTGCAATCGCTTTCCGTGCCGGACAAGAGGGGGCAGTTTGCCGACGTCGTGCTGGGCTACGACCAGTTGCAGGGTTACCTTGATAAAAATCCTTACTTCGGCGCGCTGATTGGTCGCTACGGCAACCGCATCGCGGGCGGGAAGTTCACCTTGGAAGGCCGGACTTACACGCTCGCGACCAACAATGGCCCAAACTCGTTGCACGGCGGCCGCGTCGGTTTTGATAAAGTGGTATGGGCGGCGCAACCGATGTTGACCACGCAGGGGCCGGCAATGATTCTGGCCTATGTGAGCAAGGATGGCGAAGAAGGTTTCCCCGGCAATCTCGAGGTCACGGCGATTTATACGCTGACGGAAGACAATGCGTTGAAGTTGGAATTTACGGCCACGACCGATCAGACAACTGTAATCAACTTGACGCATCATTCCTATTTCAATTTGGCCGGGCAGTGGAATGGCGACATTTTGGGCCATGTGGTTTACATCAATGCCGACCAGACGACGCCGGTGGGCAAGGATCAAATCACGACCGGAGAATTTGCTGATGTCGCTGGCACCCCGTTTGACTTCCGTCAACCGACCCAGATCGGGGCGCGCATCAATGAGCCTGACCCGGCATTGCAACAGGCTCGCGGTTACGACCAGACCTGGGTCATCAACAAACCACTGGGTAAATTCGGCTTGTCGGCGCGCGTTGTTGAACCTGCCAGCGGGCGGGTGTTAGAGGTCTGGAGCGATGAGCCCGGATTGCAGTTTTACACCGGCAATTTCCTGAACGGCACCATCAAGGGTAAGGGCGGCGTGATTTATCAGCAACGCGCCGGTTTATGCCTGGAGCCGCAACATTATCCAGATTCACCCAACAAGCCCAATTTCCCGTCGGTCGTGCTCCAGCCGGGCCAGACGTTTCGGAGCACCATCATCTATAAATTTGGTGTGCAATAATTGCACGGTCGAAGTTGAAAAATCACCAATGTTTTCCGTCATAATCGTCGTCGAACGGCTGAAATGAAATAGACACCAATTTGCTCATCGCACTAATACAATTCTCCATGAAACACACTTTTACACTCATTGCCAGCCTGCTGCTGGCGCAACTGGCAGGGGCGGCGACACCATCAGCGTGGCCGGACATCACCGTGGATGTGAAGTCGGACCAGCCGGTCACGACGACCCAAAGTCTGAAGGAACAGAAGGACGGTTTTCAACGGTTGGCGATCACGCTTTCCAACCAAGGCAAGCAGCCGTTGAAGATCGAGAAGATCACCGTGCGCATTCCGGTGGCGGATAAACTGGCGGACGATCTGGCGCTGGTCTATGGGGGCAGTTGCATGGGGCGCACGCCGTTGCTGCGGCAGAATGTCGGCAGCCTAACCGCAAAAAGCTCCAGCCACATGTATGAGATGGTGCGGCTGGCGGACGGCAAGTATCTGTTTGCCGGTTCGTTGTCGTGGCGCATTTTCCTGCCGAACTTCACGGTGAAAAAGGGGGCGCTTGAGATCTGGTCCGATGGCGAAGGCCGGCAACTCAAGCCGGGCGAGACGATTCAGTATGAGCCGATCGTCCTCCGGCGCGCCAATGACTGGCTCGCTCTGCTCGATCAATTCGGCGCGGCCATCGCGGCGGAGAACGGCATCAAAAAGCTCAAGCCCGCCGATTTCAAAGGTTGGGCGACGTGGGACTACTACGGTCGGGTTTTCACCGCCAAAGATATCTACGGCAACATGGATGTGCTGAATAGACTCGCGCCCGAGGCGAACATGGTGCAGATCGACGGCGGCTGGTGGACCGAGCGCGGCGATTACCAGAGCGTGCGGCCAGACCTTCTGCCCGGCGGCATCAAGGAAATCGTTTCTCGGATCACATACGAAGGCAAGATTCCCGGCATTCACATCGACGGCTTCCGGGGCGATGAGAATTCGGAGATCTACAAAGCCCACCCCGAATATTTCCTGCACGACCTGGACGGCAAGTTGATTGTTGAGGTGAATGACAAAGGGGACAAGGTGATGAGGTATATTTACTTCGATTACTCGAACCCCGGGGCAAGGGCGCATATCGCCGACTGCATCCGCAACCTGAAGGAGAACTGGGGCATCCGCTATTTCAAGGTGGACTTCATGCGTTACGGTCTGAAAAACGACACTCTGGGCAAGAACAAGTCGGCGAACGGAATCAAGGCTTATGATCCCACGATCACCAGCGTGGAGCGATTCCGTCTGGCGATGCAGGCCATGCGCGAGGCCATGGGGACGGATACCTATTTCCTCGGCTGCTCGGCGGTGTTCGGGCCGTGCATCGGCTTTGTGGACGGCATGCGCACCGGCGGCGACATTTCTCCAAGATACGACGCTTTCCCCGAGCGCTGTCTGGCCAATCTTAGTAACTTTTATCTGAGCGGCAAAGTCTGGAATGGCGACGCCGATTACCTCGTTTTCCGCGAGGCCGCCGATGAAGACGCGACGGTTTCTCAGGAAGACGTCAAACATGGCGGCAGTATGACTATGAACGAAGCGCAAATGTGGGCGGACTTCAACAAGCTCTACGGCACCTGCCGTCTGAATAGTGACAACCTCATGACGCTCCGGCCGGAACGTCAGGCGCTGGTGAAGGAAGTGTTCCAGTATCCGGCGATGGATGAGACCGTGCCGCTGGATCTTTGGCAGCATGGCAAGAACAAGGGCGACGGCTTCGAGCTGGTGCTTGCGCGCAAGGGGAAGGAGATTTATCTCGGCGTCTTCAATTGGGGCGACACAGCGAAGGAATACGCGGTGCCAGCTTTCGGAAAAGCCGAACCCGTAAAATTGGCAGGTCGTCATTCGGTGATTCTGAAATACGACGGGAAAAAATCGTTTGCTCAACTCTGCGAGAAACTGAAATCGAAATGAGTCGCGCAGCATCAAAATCAAATTCGGGAATGCAGCTCAATCGGCGCAGTTTTTTGGGCGCGATGACCACCGCGCTGGCGTGGTCCGGTTCGGGGCTGGCGACCGGTTTGGTTTTTGCCGAGTCCGGTCTGACTAGTGCCGTCGCTACGAAAGCTCGGCGGCGCTTCCTCTATGAGCAGGGGTCGCTGGTCATGACGGCCGATGCCTTGCGCGATGCCAACGGCGCTTTTTCGCTGGCACAACTTCCCGCGCCAGAACCCAAGTGCAAGGTGACATTGAAAGGCGACGTCACGCCGCTCACCGAGCGCATGTGGCAGATTGCCCTCGACGACGTGGAGCGCAATCAGGTGAAGCATGAGTCGGGTGCGGTCTATTTTGGCGCTGGCACGCGGTATGGCGACCGGGTTTATACACGCGACATTTCGATCGCCGGCGTGCTGGGTGTGAATCGGTTTTATCCCACGGAGATGTTGTCATCGCTTAAGCTGACGCGGGAAATCCGCACGGCCCTGGGCTACCGGGTTTCGGCGCCGCACAAGGTCAGCGAGATCGACGCCCCGTGGGAAGTGATCGCCGAAGTGGACAAAGAGGTCATGGCGAAATACAAGACCAACTCCTACACCCGGGCTACTGATGATGTGGTCTGGCTATGGGCGGCGGATGATCTTTTTACGCTCCGCCCGGCGGTGGCTGATTGGAAATGGATGCTCGAAAACGGCGAACATTTTTTCAAGGTGTTCTATGCTCCGTGGTTCGATAAAGCCGATGGCCTTTATCGCGGGCAGCCGCTCTTCCATGACATCACCAACTCGGCGTATCCCGAAGGAATGGAGATTGCCGATTGCGTGTTGCTGAAGGCGCTTTCCACGAATTGTCTCTACTACCGCGGCTTGCTCGCCATGGCCAATGCCTGCGAAAAATGCGGTCGCCCGGCCAAGGAAAAGCAGCAGTGGCTCGACCGCGCCGCCGCGCTGAAAGTCGCCATTAAGAAAGAATTCACCAAGCTCGACGGCACGCTGGCTTATTACAAGGATCGCCATGGTAAAATCATGCCCAACCGCGAAATTCTGGGAACTGCCTTTGCGGCGATTTTCGGAATTGTGGCCGACGCTGCCGCCAAATCGGCCTATGCGGATTATCCGATGACCGACAAAGGCATCCCGTTGTTCTCGCCATTCATTCCTGGCAATTCCGGGCCGCACAACATGGCGAGCTGGCCGTTCTGCGACACCTTTTTTCTGTGGGGCAAGGCTGTGGCGGACGGCGGCGATTACACGGACCAGAACGCGGCGTTGCTCGGGCGATCGCTGGGAACGGCCTTCGCGCCGAAGAAAAAAAAGGGGGATAATGAAAGCGATTGGGCAACAGGCCTCGGTTCCTTCCATGAAAAAATCCCCCTGCCCAGCGGTTTGATCGACGGTTCCGGTCATCAGCTTTGGTCCGCGGCCGCCTTTCTCAACGTCTGCGTTCGGGCCGGACTCGTGGCGTGACCAATGACGAAACACGAAAGCAACCAACACTTTTAACACTATTATGAAGCTCCTTCACCACAAGTTCACAGGCTTCGCCAGAACGCTCAGCCTCATCGGTCTCATTGGCACCAGCTCATTATCTACAATCCACGCCGCTCCGCTCCCCAGTTCCTTCGGCGTGTGGGATCGGGGAGAAACCATGGATCCCAAAGTGTATCCTTATGTGAGGGGAACGGGCTGCGACGCCAATTGGAATTCAGTGGAGAAACAGCCGGGGGTCTATGACTGGAGCGCGATGGATGCGGCGATGGCGAATGTGGTAAAAAATAAAGAATCGATTTACCTCGCATTTGAGGCCGGTCCGAAAACGCCGGATTGGGTTTACACGAAAGGTGTCCCCAAGGTGGTGACGGATGACAAAAGGCATCAGGACAAATTTCCTTACTACCCTTACTACCTCTCTGCCGAATACAAAATGTATTACCAACGGTTCATCACCGAAGTTGCCAAACACATCCGCAGCTATCCGAAGGACTGGCAGGAGCGCATAGCCTTTATACAGGTCAAAACGGGCTGCACCGGTGATGAGACTCCCTACAAAGGCAAGGCGCTGAACGCCAAATACGACTTGCCCAGAAGTTCACCGGAATGGCGCACCTTTCGCCTCGAGACCTTCGCGTTGTATGCGAAACTTTTCGATCAAGTGGAGCCGAAAATCAGCCTGTTGTTTGGCAGTGTTTCCGGTGATGGGGAAAATGAAGGCGAAGGTAAGAACTCGGAAGAATGGAAATGGGTGACCAGCCACATCACCGGCGGCTTTGGCAGTAAAGTCGGGGCCCTATCGCGCGGACATCATTTGAGTGGCGAGCGGTCAACGGTGAACATTTGGCAACGCTACTTGGTTGATCCCAAAGAGCTCACGGTCTTTGCCCGGTCGGAGATGGATCAAACTTGGACGCGACCGTGTTATCAGCTCAATGTCCCGCTCGGCTTCTACTGGGGGGCAATCAATGCCCTGAATTCGGGCCAGAGCATCTGGGACGTCACCAAGGGCGCCATGGAGGTGAGCAAGGAACAGGGCTTTGACTATTCCTTCTATTTCTTCAACAAGTATGCCGGACAGATTTATCCGGCGACCGCCACCGATGCGTTCTGTGCTTTGCACAAAGGATTGGATGCTGCGGATACCAAGGCTTATCCGGAAGCAAAGTTCGGGAGTGCCGCCCACGGAAACGTGGATCGCATGCTGAAGATCTGCGGCGCATATTCAAAGTATGGCGCCCGTGTGGACGATAAAGCCGCCCTAACAATGGGGCAGGTCCAACAACGGGGCGATCAAGCCGGATTCAATGATGTGGGCTGGGACATTTGGGCAGATAACTACTCCCGGTTGCTCACCCAGATCGATGCCGATGCCACCTCCATCCCGCTGTGGCGCGTGGGCGGACCCATCACCAAGACATCTTCCATCTATTCGCGCTTTGCGCGCGGCTTCGAGCACGCTTCTGGCAAGGACGCGATGTATTTCAAGCTGCATGACGGCTTTTCCGCAGACGCCACGCCCAAAGTTATGTCGATCACTGTCGTGTGGTATGACGGACAGGCAGGTTCGACTTGGAAACTGGAATACGATGCCGGTGCTGCGACCATGAAAACAGGACTGACAGTGACCGGCCAAGGCGACAAGAAATGGCACCACGAGGCCGTCACCCTGCCAGACGCGGTCTTCCGGCATGGTGGAACCAAAGGCGCTGACTTGGCGCTGGTGAATGCGGATGACAAGGACGACATCTTTAGCCTCATCGAAGTTCACCGCGGAGAAGCGGAAGTGCCAGCCTTGCGCCCGCCCGCCGAAGTCCGTGCCTTCCCCGGTTATGAGAAAGGCACCAAATATGGGAATGGCGGTAAGGGCGATAAGGTCAAAAAAGGCAAAAAGAATAAATCAGATGTCACTGCCAAATTAAACTAATTTAGCTGATGAGAATTTATTGGTGAAGACACAAGTCCACTGAAAAAACCAGCCATGAAAACTCGTCAACTTATCCTGCCCCTAGTCGTCCTGCTGCTCGCTCCGCTGACGACGCTGCGCGCTGCGGAGTCTGCGAAGTCATCCGCCAAACCCAACATCGTTTACATCCTCGTTGACGACGCGGGCTATGGCGATTTCGGCTGTTATGGGCAAAAGACCTTGTTCACCCCGAACGTGGACAAGTTGGCGAGCGAGGGCATGAAATTCACGCGGCACTACGCGGGCGCGGCCGTCTGCGCTCCCTCGCGTTGCGTGCTCATTACCGGTTTGGACACCGGTCACTGTCGCGTGCGAGCCAACGGCCCCGCCTCCATCCCGGACACGGATCTCACCGTGGCGCGACTGCTCAAGGATGCGGGCTATCAAACGGCGTGCATCGGAAAATACGGCCTCGGTATGCCGCTCCCGCTGGATGATCCGCAGAAGAAAGGCTTCGATTATTTCTTTGGCTACTTGGACACCGCGCACGCGCACAACACCTTTCCCACCTACCTCATTCGCAACGGCGCGAAGGTGACGTTGGACAACCAGCTCATCCCCGGCTCGGAAAACAAGCCCGGCACCGGCGTGGCCACGTCCGATGGCCGGAAGCAATGGGCGCCACAACTTCTCGCTGAAGATGTGCAGCGCTATCTCGATGAGCGCGCGAAGGACAAGAGCCAACCATTCTTCCTCTACTACACGCTCAATCTTCCGCACGCGAACAACGAGGCGGATGAGACCTCGCCGCTTGGCCATGGCATGGAAACGCCCAGCTATGGCGAGTTCGCCGCGCGCGACTGGCCCGATGTGGAAAAGGGTTTCGCCAGCGCCATGAAGTTTGTGGACCGCGAAGTGGGCGCGGTGATGGCGAAGCTGAAGCAGCTGGGGCTGGATGAGAATACCATTGTCATGTTCTCCAGCGATAACGGCCCGCATAAGGAAGGCGGACATAACCCCACATTTTTCCAGAGCAGTGGGGGACTCAATGGCATCAAGCGCGATCTCACCGAGGGCGGCGTGCGCGAACCGTTCATCGTGTGCTGGCCCGGGAAGATCAAGCCGGGCACTGTCAGCGAACACGTCAGCGGCTTTCAGGATTTTCTGCCCACGGCTGCGGACCTCGTCGGCGTCAAGGTGACGGCGGAATGCGACGGCATTTCGTTCCTGCCGACGTTGCTTGGGCACAACGATCAGCAGCAGCAACATCCGTATATGTTCTGGTATGGCTCCGAGAAAGGGGGCAAGCGCTCCGTTCTCCAGTGGCCGTGGAAACTCCTTCACCTCAACACCGGTTCTGCGGAGCCGTCTGACGAGTCTGAAAAATCTACCGCCAATAAAAAGTCAGCCGTCGCCAAATCGTTGGAGGTTCAACTCTTCAACTTGGAAACCGACCTCACCGAATCCAAAAACGTCGCGGCGGAAAACCCCGAGGTCGTTCAGAAGCTTGAAGCCATCATGAAGCAGGCGTGGCGTAATCCATCCTAAGCAGACAAGCCGTCAGCGAAAAAACTTTACCAAAAAATGAAATTCCCTATCTCGCGTATTCTATCAGCACTAGCAGTTGTCGCTCTGGCGCTCTCGACCCAGGCTGCCGTCCCAACGATTGAACATACTCCAGCCGGCGCGGACTATTCGCTTGGCTGGGGCGCGGCGGCGCAGATTTCCGAAGCGACTTTTTCAGTGAAGATCAATGGTGCGTGGGTGTATGGCGATGCGTTTCCGCAGCGGGTCTGGTCCTCCGAAAATGGCCGGCAGGTGTTGCGTTGCTCGGGATTGCCCCCCGTGCAGGAATTTGTTCTGACCATCGAAACCGCCACCAACCGGCCGTATGCAGTCGTGTCCGCGACGCTCAAGTCATCGGCTGATTTCAAGTTGGGCGGCGTGCGGGTGCTGACCAAAAAAGGCGACGCGCAGAATCTTTCGGTGTCAGCACCGACCAAGGGTTGGACGGTGTTTGTCGAAGCGCTGCAAGCTCCGGACTATGGCCGGATTTATACGCTGGCACAGTTGCCCCAGCTTAAACCCGCAAAAAAGGAAGATCCGCGCGATGCGTTTTGGGTTTCGACTCTCCAGAACGATGCGGGCAATCAGACCCTGGCCTTTGCCGCGTTGAAGGGCGAACTGTGGCCAACGTCGTTTGAATGGCGCAGTGCCTCGGAGGGAACTCTCAATCTCTCGGTGCGCAGCGGGAGTCCGAAAGGACTGGAGGAAATCGTCGTGCATCCGGGCCGGTTGGTCGAAGTGGACCCGGTCATGATTGGATTTTGGGATGACCGGCGTCCAACGATGGTGTTGGACGAAGTGGGACGTATCATGGGCGAAAGCATCCGGCAGGGACGTCCGATGCACGGTCTCGAACCCGGCTGGAGTTCCTGGCATTCCTATGGGCGCTACGTCACCGCCGAGGATGTGCTGAAAGCCGCGCGATGCATGAAGGCTGAACTTTACGATGCCGGCTATCGTTACATCCAACTCGACGGCGGCTGGTGGACGCAGCCGGGATCGTATGTGGTCAATGAAGATTTTCCGCGCGGCATCCGCGACGTGGCCAACCAGATTACTGACATGGGTCTGAAGTTCGGGCTTCACATCAGCCCGTTCCGGGTGAATCCGGCTGATCCGTATTGGAAAGATCATGCCGACTGGCTGCTCTCGCCCTACGGCAACAACAAGAAGAAGAAGGTCAATCTGAACGATGACGACATGGTGACCACGGTGGGCACGGCGTATCTCGACGGCAGTAATCCCGAAGTCGCGCCCTTTTTGACCGGCCAGTTCAAGCAGTTGGTGGAAGCCTATAAGCCGACGTTCATGAAGTGGGATCACCACTACGGCAGCTTGGAGGAAGGACCGCGTTATGATCCGACGATGACCGGCCTACAGGCACACAACCAGACGGTGCGCATGATTCGCGCAGCGCTGCCGAAGAATCTGGTGATTACCCGCAGCATGGGCTGGCTGTATGGCGCGCTGGAGTGCTACGACGCCATCCGCATCGGCAACGACATCAACCATCCGGGCGTCAAAAGCGAAGCCGAACCCTACGCCAACATCACCTACGGAAAAACCAGCGGGTCAATCGAAGACGTGCTGGAGGGGAAGGACTTTAAGGGGTTGGTCCGCTTTGCCCGATCTGCAGCGCAGAACTATTATATCCACAATCACATTGCCATCTGCGATCCCGACGCGTTCTTCGCCTCACCGCAATATTCGCTGGAAGAAGCCCGCTGCCATATCACCCTGCAGGCGCTGATGGGCGGTTTCCTCTTTGGCGGCGACCGCCTCGAATCGCTCCCGAAAGATCGCCTCGACCTCTACCGCCATAAGCCGTTGCTCGATGTGTGGAAGAACGGCAAGCACGCGATTCCGCTCGACCTTTTTTCGGGGGCGGATGTTCCCCGGATCTGGAAGCTGGAACTACCCGACCGCACGGTGTTCGGGTTATTCAATTGGATTGATGAGGCCAGCGAAACCAACTGGTCGCTGGCGGATTTGGAAATGTCTGCCGGCGACTACCGGTTGGTGGATCTCTGGAGCGGGGCAACGGTCCCGCTGGAGTCAGGTAAGTTAAAACTCTCGATGCCGCCGCACACCGTTCGGCTGATCGAGTTCCGAAAATAAACCGAATCGATGATGCCTTAATGAAATTCTACTGCCTCATCCTCGCTTTAGCGTTCGCCAACGCGCTGGGCCGCGCCGTAGAAAAAACCGCTCTGACTCACGGCACTGCGGTCGCAGAGGCGTCGTCTCGACTGCTTAGGGAATCGGGGAAGGTTCCCGATGACTGGCGGGCAGCGTTGCCCGAGCCGGTCCTCGGCGGCCACCCCGGGTGGGTGGATTTCTATTATGAAACGTGGCGTTTCGCCGACCTGAAGAAAACCAAATATAAGGGGCAGACAATTTTCGACACCGCGTTCAAGCCGGGTAAAATTTGGCTGTGGGATACGGTCTGGATTTCGCATTTCGGGATCTATGTGCAGGATGCCAATCCGTCCGTCACGAATCCTATGGCGGGTTATGATTTGTTTTACAGCGCACAGCGTGCGGACGGCTGCATTCCTCATGTCTGGAATGCCTCCGGCGAGCACAGCTACAAAGTTCACAATCCGATTTTCACCCTGGGAGAACTCAACTATTACCGGCACACCGGCGACAAAAGCAGGCTCGCTACAGTGCTGCCTAAGCTTGATCGCTTCTATTTCTATCTGAAGCAGAACTATGGCGAACCCGACGGCCTCTACCGGAATTTTGACTGGCACAACGGAATGGACAATCGCCCGATGGCCGATATTTCCATTGATTCAACCTGCGAACAGGCCATGGTCGCGGGACAACTGAAACAGATTGCCGAGTTGATCGGCGATGACGCGCGTGCGGAAAAATTCGATAAAGAATATTCGGTCCTGAAGCAGCGCATCAATGAAAGCATGTGGTCGCCGAAGGATCAGTTTTACACCGATCTCAATACGAACCGGACCCCTTTTAATGCCTGGTCGGTTGCCTCCTACTGGGCCTTGCTTTCAGGAGTCGCGGACGTGACGCAGGCCGCGAGCATGAAGTCTCATCTGTTTGACGAAGCCAACTTCAAAACGCCTTTCATGGTGCCAACGCTCGGGCGCAAGAGTCCCGGTTACGATGCGGATGGCGGCCTCTACTGGAGGGGCGCCGTTTGGGTTCCCATGAACACCATGGTTATCAAAGGACTCAATAAGTATGGCTATGTGGATGAGGCCCGGGAGATTGCCATCAACGGCTTGGAGGGCATGTATGCAACTTGGATCAAGACCGGCACCCTTTGGGAAAATTATGATCAGGAAAATCCCGGCAAACCGGGTGAAAGAAGCCGTCCGGATTTCGTGGGCTGGAGCGGGGTGCAGCCCATTGCCACTTTGATCGAAACCATCATTGGCATTCAAATCAATGCCCCGGAGAACCGGATTGAATGGACCCTTCGGATGACTGAACAGAACGGTGTTAGAAAATTGAAATGGGGCCAAAACTATAGCCATGAGGTTGACCTCGTCGCGGATGCCCGGATATCCCCGAATAGTCCTGTAAACATCAAAGTTTCAAGTAGCGCCCCGTTCACGTTGGTTGTGGACACCGGTTTCACCAAGAAGGAATTCGCGGTCGGAAAAGGCCCGAATCAGACCTTTGTGGTTAAGCGCTAAAACAAATTTTGAACTCAATTATTTCAGAAATATTATGAATTTACGAAACACGATTCTGTGTCTGGCTGGGGCTTTACTGCTCGGTGCTTCCGCGCAGGCAGCGGTGAAGATTTATGCAGCGCCGGAGGGCATTGATCGCAGTGGTGACTTTGCCGTGACCGTGGACGGGCGGGAGGCGTTTGTCTTCTATGTCGCAGAGAACGCGATGAGAAAAACTTTCCTGCCGGGCGCGGAAACTGCCGAAGGCGCCGAGACGGCTCGCGAATCCTGGGTCTCTTTTGAGACGAAAACGAGTGCGCTCATCCGCCTTTCACAAATGGCTGACCCGCTGCCGCTGAAGAACGTGTTGCTACTCGACCAACTGGGCAATGCGGTCGAACACAAAATCGACGGCAAAGAACTCTCCTTTACTGCGGTCGCGGGGCACAAATATGTATTGATTCTCAATCAGGATCTGTCGCGCCGCCTGACGATTTTTGCCGAAACCCCCGAGCAGGATGCGCCGGACATGAAGGGCGCGGACACTTATTTAATCAAGCCCGGCACCCCCCGCGCGGACTACGAAAAGACGGCAAAGAAAACGCTTTATTTTGCGCCCGGGCTGCATGAACTGGGCGACGGTTTTCCGCTGAAACCGGGACTGCAGATCTACCTGGCTCCGGGGGCGTATGTGCGCGGCTTCTTCACATGCCCGCCGGATGCGGGTTCCGCTGGCGCGTCGGGGGTGAAAATCTTCGGCCGGGGGATTTTGTCCGGCGAGAATAACCAAACCACCGATGGGCCGAACAATAATTTCCTGCCCCGCCCGCTGCGTTTTTGGAGCAATGCCCTCTACCTCGGCGGCTTCAACCGCGAGCCCGCCGACAACCAAATTGTCGAGGGCATCACGATCATCTATCCTTCACAGCAGCCGATCATCGGCAATGGCCGGAAGACGCGGATCGAGAATGTGAAGGTCATTAATTTTGAAAAGGGTTTCGGCGGCATCTGCGTCGGTTCGCGGGCGACGGTGAAGGATTGCTACATTTCAACAGACACCCGCGTTCTCACTACGTTTGGCTCGGACACCACCTTCAGTCGCAACCTGATCGTTGGCTCAGCGCTGGACACGCCGTTTTATGTGGGCGACCGCATTCTCGACGATCTCAAGAATATCACCGTCGCGGACTCCACCGTAATTGGCGGCTGGAAAAGTTTGATTGCCATCCAACAGGCGCACTTCGGCAATCTAAATAATTTCAACTTTAAAAACATCAATGCCATTTACACCGGCGACAAAGCCAAGGTGTCGTTGTTGGATGTGGCAGTTGGTTTCTCGCCCTACCGCCGCGGCGATTATCAGGGCAGCATTAACGGCGTCACGGTCAGTGACATTCATATCACCGCATTGAACACGTCGCCTAAGATTTTAGTTAGCGCTTATGGTTTTAGTGAGCAGGCCGCCGCGCGCAATGTCAGCGTAAAAAAAATCATGGTCAACGGCGCGGCGGCAACCTTCCTGCCGGAAATTGCGCAATGCGCCTATGACATTACCCTTGGCGACAAGACCATCAAGGAGGGAACGCGTCCGGAGGCCAAAGCTCCGCCGCGGAATTATCCACCTGTCCCGGCGGCAAAAGATCCGGCGAAAGCCTACCCGCGCAGCGACCAAGATGGCGATCAGTATGGCCGAAAAATTGCCCATGAGATCGCCTATCCCAGCGCACAGCAAAAAGCTGATCAGGCCTTCCCGAAAACCTTATCCGCCGCTTTGGGCAACTTTGCCACTGGCGCCAGCCTGAAAGGAATTAGAACGATTGCCGCTCCGCCGGGAGACTTTTTACAGACCTACCCGGTGGTCAACGATCCGCGCATGTATGCGCTGCATTCGCCGGATTATGAGCTGAGCGTCGCCCAGAAAAGCAGCGGCACTCCGGCGGCAATTGTTCCGGTTTACGAAAACATCGGCACTTTGATGAGCACGGGTAACCGCCTCGCCAACCCGCCGCCGATGCTGACCGAACATTTCGCCAATTTCACCCACCGCGGGCCGGTGGAGGTGACGATCCGGATGAAAGCTCGTGCCCCGGCGGTCAAGGACGCGCTGATTCTGCCATCGCAGTTAAAGATCACGCCAAGCTACGCCGCTGACGGGCGGAGCTTTTCTTTTACTCTGCCTGACTCGCATTACCTGGCCATCATCGTCAATGGCGACTGGCTGCGGCCGCTGTTTGTTTTCGGCAATCCGCCGGAAGCGCCTGCGCCCGATCCTGCTGACCCCGCAGTGCTGACCATTAATACCAGCGACGACTATAAGACGCTGGAAAACCGCAAGCAGCTTGCCGATTACCGGGTGATATATTTCGCGCCCGGCTATCACGACATCGGCCTGTTCTTCCCAATTTTCAGCGACCAGACGATTTATATTCCGGGCGGTGCTTATGTGGCGGGCACGATCCTGGGCATCAATCGGGCCAAAGCCGCTAACAACGCCTACGGGACGAAGCTGATCACCCAAAACAAAGATATCTTTAACTATGCCGCCTTCAAACGCGGCTACCGAAACGCCGGTGATTACGTCTATATGGAGCGCTCCAATAAAGGCGCCAGCGAGTTCCTTGGTGCGATTAAAAACTTTACCATTCGCGGGCGCGGCATTCTTTCCGGGGAGCAGATGGATTGGTTCAAGGGGCAGGAGGATGTGCCTAGCTACATTATCCAGGTTGATCGGAACGGTCAGAACGGCATCTTGGAAGGGCTAACCTTCACCGGCCGGCACTTCCACTCCGCGAATTTCTTCGGTGCGCCCGCGCTTTTGGCCAACGTCAAGACCTTATACGGATTCCACGGCAACACCGATGCCTCGCAGTGGGGGATGGTGCGGCGGAATCTTTTCAGTATCGAACAGGACGACGGCACTTACATCAAAACGGGTTTGGACATCGACGGCTGGTTCGCTTGGCAGCAAAACAACGCCAACGTCTTTTGCTTCGTTCGCACCATGCCGACGGACGGAGACACCCTCGGTCATTCGCTCATTCGCAACGTCACCGTCATTGATGGACGTTATGGGGCTTACGGAGTGAGCAATTTGGCCGGTGACCAATACAACCCGATGCGCGGCGGTTTCTGGCTCGGCATCAATAATGATAAAAACTTCAACAATTACGGCTATATCGCCGACATCGTCATGCAGAACATCTATTTTGAAACCATCGTCAACCCGCTGTTCCAGTTCGCGCCGATGACCGGCTCGCGCTACAGCAAAATGATCGGCGTCGAGGACATCACCTTTGACAACATCCAGGTGCCCATGGGGCAAAACTGGAAGAGTATCTTTGGGGTGCGCCCGGAAGCGCCGGATGATTTCATGCGCGGAATCGTGATTCGCGATTTGATGATCGGCGGCAAAAAGATCACCGCCTTCGACGAGTTTGCCCGTAAGAGAAGCGATGGGCGCAACCTGGAGGTGAAGCTTGAATAAGATTTTTCTCATTCTCCTCGCCTTCGCATTGGCCGGCGTGGTGTCCCGTGCCGAAGAGAAACTCGATCTGACCTACGGCACCGCTGCTGGGGAGGAGCTTAAGCTGGATCTCTCCGTGCCGGATGGCCCCGGCCCGTTCCCGGTCTGCATTCTCGTGCACGGGGGCGGCTTCGAGAGAGGGGATAAGCAAAAACAGCCCAAACACTGGTTCGCTCCGCTCTCGGAGGCGGGCTACGCATGGGTGAGCATCAACTACCGCCTCGCGCCGGCCCACAAGTATCCAGGCAGCGTCGAGGATGTCGAAACCGCAATCCGTTGGGTCAAAGCTCACGCGAAAGAACACCGCTTTGATCCTTCGCGCATCGTCCTGATCGGTGAGTCTGCTGGCGGCTATCTGGTCAACAAGGTGGGCACCATGAATCAGGTAGACACCCGCGTCGCCGCCGTCGTTTCTTTCTACGGTGCGGCGGATCTGCTCTTCAGATTAAAAAGCAGCAACGGCAAACCATCCATCACCTTCAGCAACTACTTCGGAGTGACTGAGGACAATGAAGCCACGCGCAAATTCCTCGTTGAGGCCTCGCCCGCGACCCACGTCTGTCCTGGCCTGCCGCCGTTTCTGCTCATTCACGGCAACAAGGATGAAACTGTCCCCTATGAACAGTCGGTGAATTTCTTCGCCAAGCTCGAGGCGGCCGGAGTTCCGGCGGAATTCATCACCATCGAAGGCGGCGGGCATGGCATGAGCAGCTGGAGCAAGCTCAACTCCAACTACGCCACCCAACTCGTCGCGTGGTTGAATAAAACCTTGAAACACTAGGGAAAACCTGTTGATGAAATACACCGTTCTCATTTTCACCGCCCTGCTGCTGCTGGCGCCGCTGGCACCGGCGGCGACCGTGGTGGATTTGAATCTGAATCTCTCCGGCAGTGTGACCCCGGCGCGGGCGATAGATGTCAACACCTCTGCGAATCAAACCTATAACTGGAGCAGCAGCTCGCCTCTCTTTGTCGGTCCGGTAACCAACGGCAACCAAAATACGAGGATCTACGGCGCGTTCACCGTTACGGGAGTGGCGGGCACTCTTTCAAACGCCACGGTTCAGCTGGATGCTGCTGCAACCGACGTGATTTTGTTTCGAGGCGATGTATTGGCCGCCAACACGGCGGATCTTCGGGCGATTGCGTTCTGGGATGCGGCGGACTTTCTGGCTTCCGGGAATACCCGGTTTGATACCAGCACCAACAGTTCGTTGACGATCGGCGTAGGCTCTTGGCTTAATGTCAGAACCATTAGCGGCACCCGTTATGTGATCCGGGATGGAACGAACTATTATGTTTCCAGTGTTACCGGCCCGACGGCCCAAAACACCACGAACACGATTTACGGCAACACCGCTGGACTGCAATGGGCGGTGTTTGACATCAATAACTGGCCGACTTACTCGGAGTCCGATGCCAATCTCGGTCTGGGCACGCTTACATTCTCCGCTCAGGTCTTTAATAATGTCACCGGGGTCGGTTTGCTGGGCGCGGCCACGCGGGGCGGCGGAAATCCTCCGGTTTTTCAGGTGTCGGATTTTAAGGCCAGTCTGGTTGCGCCGATCACCAATGGCTATACGCTGACCGTTACCGGCGGCAGCGGCAGCGGGTTATACACCAACGGCGCGCAAATCCCGATTGCGGCTTTCAATACGCCCTATCAAACCTTCGTCCGGTGGACCGGGGATACTCAGTATGTGGTGAATGTCAACGCCTCGAATACCACGGTGACGATGCCGGCCCAGAACATCGCTTTGGCGGTTACTTTTTCTTACTTCACGCCGTCGAACTGGCCGGACATACACGTGCCGCGCTACAGCGAGCAGGGTTCAAACTATGCTGCCTATCCGCTGGTGGGCAATGCCACGCTCAACCCGACCTTTGTCACCAACGACTTGAGCGCGCTGGCGAAGAATTTTGATTGCCTTAACAATGTCAAAGGCAACTTCACCTTGGCGAATGCCAATTACCTCTATGGCCAGAACACCAATTTCCAAGTCGTTGCCTACATCAATGAATCTCACACTGCCAGCATGTTCGGTTACAGCACGCCGTGGGATATCGAACTAAGCAACAAAACCAATGTGCTGTATTATCTGGCTGGGAATCTTGGCGTGGCGCTGCCGGCCACTACCAACAGCGTCACCTTTGCGGTGAGTAATCTGTTCAGTTCGCTGGTGGCCAGCACGGCCGCCGCCAGCTCCAATGTCACCTACACGGTTGGCAGCACCTACTATTTTGTGACCTGGCTGAAGCTCGACGGCGAGTTGATGCGGATCGCGACGGCCACCAACGACACCATCCATGGCGTGGCCACGGTGACGGTGACGCGGGCCTTTAGCGGAACGACCGCGGCAGCGCACACGAACAATACGCCGGTGCTGGTGCCGGTTTACTTCAGCTCCGGACCGATTGCCGGGATGACGAATGCGTTTGAGTATTACAATGATCCGGGGGCGCCTTTGATGGGTCAGGACCGCCTGGCCTTTGCCCGGTATCAATACACCAATTACAACCGGGGTATCTGGGAGGATATTTGTGGCAGCACCTTAAACTGCCTGGCCATGGGCGGGGAGTCATTGAGTTTGGATAACAGCCCTTTCTGGAACTTTCGGAAAAACCAGATTTATACCTCCGGCGACTTTTCTACTTACACCGAGGAAGGGATCAACTTCGACCAGACCAATTTTTTCGCGTTGTATGGCAAGCAACTGGTGATTTGGGCGAACAATCTCCACAGCCCGACCGACTTCGCGAACTATCCGCGCGTCGGGATGCTGCAATCAACTCCGTTCAAGCCCCGCCCGATTGACGGGTTCTCTCAGGAGTCCAGCGTTGGCAGTCTCAACACGACCACGGACTTTCAGGCGAACTCCTTTGCGGACTGGGGCAGCCGCGTGCAATCCACGATGTTTCTGGGGGAGAACAAGCTGGCGGCCTTGTTCTCCATGCTCAGTGCGGGCTCCCAAAATTCGGTGTTTTCAGCCGCGACAGATTCCATGCGGCACTACCTCTTTCTTTATGGCTATGCCAGCTATCTGCTGGCCGTGAAGGTGGAAACCAACGACTTGATTTATACCAAATTTGGATGCACCCCGCTGGTGGGAGCCAGCTCGGCGAGTGCTTACTACCAACTCGACCCGGTTTTCCTTTATCCGATCGGGCGACCGACGCTAACCCTGGCCAGCACCAATTATCTGGGCTACCAACTGCCGGGCCTGACCACGTTCATGCGCCCGTTTGAAAACGGCCTGATTCTCGTCAATCCCGGCGACAACACCAATGTCACGGATGTGGTTGCGCTCAGTCGGCCTTACTTCGATCCCGAAGTGAGTCTGGTTGTTACTCAAGTCCTAATGACCGCCAAGTCGGGCCGGATCCTTCTGAATCCCAGCAACTCGGCTCCGGTGTTCACGGTGAAGCCGATCAGCCGACCGGCTGCCGGTGCGGGTGTGGTTTACAGCAACACCCTTGCAGGATCGGCCACCGATGTGAACGTCGGCGACACGCTGACCTATTCCATTTTATCCGGTCCGACCTGGTTGAGCGTGGCCACCAATGGCACGCTCTCCGGCCTGCCGACCGCGGCGGATGTCGGCACGAACGTGTTCACGGTAAAGGTGACGGATGCGGCCTTGGCCTTCGATACCGCGACGCTGAACATTGTGGTGCTGTCGGCCTATGCGGTTTGGGCGAACCAATATCAACTCGTGCAAGGTCCGTCGGGGAATGATGACGGCGACCGGCTGAGCAATCTTTATGAGTTTGGCCTCGGCGGCAACCCGACTAATTCAAGCGACCTTGGGTATCCGATCACTTATGGCCTTAAATTCGCCAGCGGCACCAACTGGTTTGAATATGTTTATCCCAAGCGCAGCGATCCGAACAGCGGCCTGGTCTACTATCTGCAGTTAGCCACCAACCTTGCGACCCCAGTCTGGACAAATTCCGGCTACACTGTGACCGGCTCTGGTCCGCTGACGAACGGATTTCTTTCCGTTACCAACCGCATTGAGACGAACGTCAAAGCCCAGCAGTTTATCCGGCTGATGATTGAAATGCCTTAAACGTGAAAAGCACAATTTTAAACTTGGTAGGTGTTTTACTGTTCAGTGCTTCCGTAAAGGCGGTAACTTTATCGGATAGTGCCGGCCTGACATTGGAGCTGGGAACCAACGGGATTATTTCTGGGGTCGCAATGAACGGAATTACCCAGCCGAACGGGACGGGCGGCGGGTTTTTTCTGCGGCAACCGAACAGTTCCACCCAAGTTCCCCTGACGGGAACCGTAGTCACCAATGCCGGCCAAATAAACCTGACACTGACGAACTCGCTCCAGGCCAAAGTGACTGCAACACTGACTCAGAGCGCGGGCTTTATCGAGGTGGCGGGGGTGCTGGAAGATCTTACCGGCACGGATCGCGGCTTGTGGTTGGGCTTTAATGTGCCGGTGAATACGCTGGGCTGGAATTGGGGTCACAACCTCACCGCTGCTAATCAGGTCATCTCCGGCGCGGCTCCCGGTTATTCGGGGGATGATCGTTTATTGATTCCGATTCCCGCCGTGTGGACCACAAACGGTGGAATCTCGCTGTGTGTCCCGCCGACGGATCCGTGCGTGTTTGAGTTGAGTGCGGATGCCGGCGGTGTCCGCGTCCAGATGGCTTTCGGTCTGTCGGTGGACACGGCCAATTTCCCCTCGAAGGCGGCCTTCCGTTTCCGCATCTACTCCATTGACGGCACGTGGGGCTTCCGCGACGCGTTGGCGAAATACTATGACTGGTATCCCGATTACTACACCATCGAGCCGTCGGTCATGAAACGGCTCAACCATAGACGCGATTGGTTAACCATGAATTATGAGAACGAAGGGCCTAGTGCCAACGATCTGGCCAGTATCGCCTCTCCTGGATTGGGACAGTATTGTGCCTACACTAAACTCACCGCGCGCCCTCAAGGTATGACGGGGGTGGAAAACCTCCTGCCTACGGATACCCAAGGCTACCTTGATGCCATTACCAATTGCACCGACATCATGCATTACGGGAGAAAAGTCCTTACCAATGATCCTTCGCTGGTCGAGGCGCGGGCCGCTATCAGCAACTGCACCGTTTATCACCCGGACGGAACTTGGAGCATGCAAATGGATCCGGCACTTGGGACGCTCGATATCGGTCACAATGTCAGTCCCAACCTTTTTAAGGATGCCGCCCACACGAATTCTCCGGTTTATGGGGATATGTATCTGCGCCGGCCCGGGAAGCTCCTTGGTTTTAATACCAATTTTACCTTCATCCACTGGGATGTCACCGGGGGGAGAAGCACGATCGTCAACTATCGTAGCGATCATTTCGACTATACGGCCCATCCCCTCACCTTTGATCAGTTGGGGCGTCTCTGTCTGCCCACACAGTTTTCGAATTACGAGCTGTTTGACGCCTACCGGTTGTTGAAACCGGGCGGCATGTTTCATGAGGGGGCGGGCATGCAGGATTTCGGTGTTAATAATGGAACGGAACTGGTGGGCGGACAGGATCGTGTAGGCATGCACTTCCTCTCCTCGGTGATGGCCAGCGCTTGGAACGAAGGCGGTGAGAAGTATCACGCTCTCGGTGACTACGATGAATATCGCATCTTTATGGGGCGCAAATCTTACCGGATCGCTTGCGACGGCATCCCGACAATGGTGACGGCGGGGCAGACGAACGAAGCACTTGCCACCGTCAAAAGAGCCTTGGCGACTGCCACCGCCTTCGGCTTTGCCAACGTTGTCGCCGATCCCTATTTCTACGCGACCAACCATCCTCTCTACAACCCTGCAACTGGATCAGTGTTCTACACGCCTGCGCATCAGGCGCTGTGGACCAATTACATACCCGCCAGCGAGGCCATTCGACTTGCGGGCTGGGAGCCGGTCACCCACGCCTTTGTCAGATCCTCCGCAGTTGAGGTTCAGCGCTTCGGTCACGGGCATGATGTCTATTTAACCGTTTGGGGGCCGACCAACTTGCCCGCCTCGGTTGACATTGACATCGAAGCGGCCGCGCTGGGGCTTTTGCCAAATCCTGCGTTCAGCGAGATTGTCGCTAACACCCCGATGACGATTGTTTCCAGCGCCAGAGGCTGGAAGCTGACTGTCCCGATGGCAACGGACATGACCCGCGTTATCAGAATGTCCGGCACCAATTCGATTCCGGCTTTCACAAATGATCCAATGAGCCGTGCGAATGCGACCATCGGCCTTGCTTACAGCGGCCAGACGCTGTCCGGCGCGGCAAGGGATGCCGACCGCGACCCGCTGACCTATTCGAAAGTTTCCGGTCCTTCGTGGCTGAACATCGCCACCAATGGGGTGCTCTCCGGCAACCCGGCCTCGACGAATGCCGGCGCCAACAGCTGGGTCGTGAAGGTCACTGATGGCTTCGGCGGAACGAATACCGCCACGCTGAACATTCAGGTTGTTCCCGGAAACACCCTCTACACGCTGACGATCAACAGTGGCAGCGGCAGCGGTTCGTTCACCAACCGACAGCGGGTGGTGATTGCGGCCAGCAATGCTCCGGCGGGAAAGATATTTGAACGGTGGACCGGTGACACCAGTTATGCGGACAGTATCTATGTCCCAACCACCACGGTGACCATGGGGGTGCAAAATATTTCCCTGACCGCGACGTTCAGAAATCCCTCTTACGCGCTGACGGTCAACAGCGGCATTGGCAGTGGTTTCTACACCAGCGGACGGCAGGTGGCGATTTCGGCGTATGCTCCGGCAGCCGGTAAAACCTTTCAACGGTGGAATGGTGATACGCAAGTTGTGAATAATGTCTCCTCCAACAACGCCCTGGTCACGATGTCGACCAATGCGGTCACCCTGACCGCGACGTATGTGACCCAGACAGGGATTTCTGTGTGGGATTCGACCGGGGGGGAAACAACCTCAAGCACTTTGCCCATCAGTCAGGTGTTCCCGATCACCGGGGGAAACGTGCTCGTGGTCAATCTTTCTTACAAGGGTGTAAATAGCACCTACCCCACCGGCCCGACGAACTTATATTGGGTTACCGGCAACGGCACGGTCACCCAAACCATGACCCGGGCCGTCCAGGCGGGAACCGTCTCAACCAAGGCATTTAGCAGCTCAATTTATTATTTGTGGAATCCCATCCTCGATACCGGCGGCACCATTTCAGGCGCTTTGCCCACTGGCTACCAGAATCAGATTCTTTCCGCCTTTACGCTCTCCGGCGTTAACACCAACACCAGTCCCATTATCGGCACCAATGTCAACAACAGCGCCCTGACAAATACCATCACGGGCGTGACGGGTGTTCCGGTTGGCGGCTTCGCCGCCTTGTGTTCCGCTAATATCGCTAACACCGCCGGCACCGGCTTCTCCGCCAGCGATAGCGGCACGGGCACGGCTGTCAATTGGTTTGTCAATAATATGGGTGGCATAGGCTTTTATCAGGGCTACATCCCCGATATCCTCGCAACGACTACCAACTTCTCGTGCGTGTTCAGTGGCACTGCTGACAAGGGGCACATTGTCGCTGCCGTCTTCACGCCGAGCATCATCCTCACGCCGAGCAACTCGGCTCCGGTGTTCACGGTGAAGCCGATCAGCCGACCGGCTGCCGGTGCGGGTGTGGTTTACAGCAACACCCTTGCAGGATCGGCCACCGATGTGAACGTCGGCGACACGCTGACCTATTCCATTTTATCCGGTCCGACCTGGTTGAGCGTGGCCACCAATGGCACGCTCTCCGGCCTGCCGACCGCGGCGGATGTCGGCACGAACGTGTTCACGGTAAAGGTGACGGATGCGGCCTTGGCCTTCGATACCGCGACGCTGAACATTGTGGTGCTGTCGGCCTATGCGGTTTGGGCGAACCAATATCAACTCGTGCAAGGTCCGTCGGGGAATGATGACGGCGACCGGCTGAGCAATCTTTATGAGTTTGGCCTCGGCGGCAACCCGACTAATTCAAGCGACCTTGGGTATCCGATCACTTATGGCCTTAAATTCGCCAGCGGCACCAACTGGTTTGAATATGTTTATCCCAAGCGCAGCGATCCGAACAGCGGCCTGGTCTACTATCTGCAGTTAGCCACCAACCTTGCGACCCCAGTCTGGACAAATTCCGGCTACACCGTGACCGGCTCTGGTCCGCTGACCAACGGATTTCTTTCCGTCACCAACCGCATCGAGACGAACGTCAAAGCCCAGCAGTTTATCCGGCTCATGATTCAAGCGCAGTAAACCCAGAACCATGAAATACCCGCTCACACTCATCGCCGCGCTGCTACTGGCATCGCGGATCGCTCTGCCCGCCGCCGAACCGAAACTAAACGTCCTGCTCATTCTCTCGGACGACCATAGCTATCCACACGTCGGCTGTTACGGGGACAAGGACATCATGACTCCGAACCTCGACAAGTTTGCGGCGGAAGGGATGCGTTTTGACCGTGCCTATGTGACGTGCCCGCAATGCGTGCCGTCGCGCGCGAGCATCTTCACCGGGCGTTCGCCGGTGGATATTGACATGTCGCGCTTCTCCGCGCCGCTGCCGCGCGCGATCAAGACATATCCCGAGGCGTTGCGGGCGGCGGGCTGGTTCACCGGCGTCGCGGGGCGCACGTATCACATGGATGGCGCGGTCACGGCGAGCGCGCCGGAAACGCAGAGAGTGTTTGATAAGTATAAGCTCGTCACGTTCCCCGATCGCCTCGACTACGTGAAAATCGGCAGCGGCAGTGAGGCCCAGTTCGCGCAGTTCCGTGAGTTCCTCGACCTCAAACCCGCAGACAAGCCGTTCTTTCTGCAACTCTGTTCCAACGATCCGCATCGTCCGCTAAACACCTTTGGCCCGGTGAAACACGACCCGGCGAAGCTCACGCTGCCGGCGCATTACCCCGACACGCAGCTCGTGCGCGAGGACTTCGCGCGCTACTACGACGAGATCGCGCACTTTGATGTGCTTTTCGGTGAAGTGATGGCAGAGCTGGAAAAACGCGGGCTCGCTTCGAACACGATTGTCGTCTTCATGGGCGACAACGGTGCGTCACAATTTCGCGGCAAGGGCACGCTCTACGAGTTTGGTGTCCACGTGCCACTGATTGTGCGCTGGCCGGGCAAGGTGAAACCCGGTTCGTCCACGGCGGAATTGATCAGCGGCGAAGACATCGCGCCGACTTTCCTCGAAGCTGCGGGCCTGCCTGTGCCGCCGGAGATGACGGGGAAAAGTTTTGTGAAGTTGCTGCGTGGTGAGCCGTTCGCGGGACGGCAGTTTGTTTTCGCCGAACGTGGCGCGCACGGAGCAAACCTGCCGGGCAACAGCGCGGATTTCGACCTCGGCCGCGTCGTGGTGAGTAAGACGCACAAACTGATTTACAATGCGCTCGGCGAACTGCCGTATTGGCCGGTAGATTTCGCCAAAGACGATCTTTGGAAGGAACTCGTGCAAATGCACAAGGACGGGAAGCTCGATGCAAAAAGCGAAAAGCTCTACTTCGCTCCGACGCGTCCGATGTTCGAACTCTACGACCTCGAAAAAGATCCCAACGAATTCAACAACCTCGCCGGCAACCCGGACGCCGCGAGCGTCGAAAGCGAACTCAAGGCCGCGATGCAAGAATGGATGATCCTCCAGCGCGATTTCATGCCGCTACCTGTCCCGCCCAAAAAGGGCGGAAACCGTAATGTGGAATGAACCGTCCTCCTATGAACCGCATCATAAAACTAATCCTCGTCACGCTGACGCTCACGTCGCCAGTCGCACTCCGGGCCGCTGAACCTGCGAAGGCCGCAGCCAAACCCAACATTCTGGTCATCCTCGTGGATGACATGGGCTATTCAGACATCGGTTGTTATGGCGGAGAAATCCGCACGCCGAACATTGATCGGCTCGCCGCAGGCGGAGTGAAGTTTGCCGAGATGTATAACACGGCCAAGTGTTTTCCCACGCGCGCTTGTTTGCAAACCGGAGTTTATTTTCAGCGGACGGATATGAATTTCTCACACACGGCCACATTGGGCGAGGTGCTGCGGCCGGCCGGTTATGTCACCCTGTGGTCGGGCAAGAACCACGCGAAATGGAATCCGGTGACGCGGGGTTACGACCGCTATTATGGAATGCTCGGCGGTTGCGAAAACCACTTCAATCCGGGCAGTGCCGCCATCGCCGGCCAGCCCACTCCGACGCACAAAGACAATGGGAATCGCTGGGCGCTCGACGGGAAGGAAGTGGATGACTTCATCCCGCAAGATCACAACTTCTACGACACCGACGCCTTTACCGACCGCGCCCTGCAGTGGCTGGACGAGTATCAAAACACCAACCGACCGTTCCTGCTCTACATGGCTTACACGGCACCGCACTGGCCGCTCATGGCGCGCCCCGAAGACATCGCCAAATACAAGGGCGTTTATGACAGTGGCTTTGACGCGATCCGCAAGGCGCGTTATGAACGCCAGATCAAGCTGGGGCTGGCTGATCCAAAAACGTCGTCGCTGCCGCCGATGGAGTATGAGAAAAAGGCTGCAAAAAGATGGAATACCCTTTCGCCGGAGAAGCGCAAACAGGAAGCGATGAAGATGGAAGTCTATGCCGCGATGGTGGACCGGGTGGATCAGAACATTGGCCGGTTGCTGAAACGATTGGAAGAGCAGGGAAAGCTCGATAATACCCTGATCCTGTTTCTCTCCGACAACGGCGCTTGCGCGGAAAAGCCCGTGAATTGGGATAATGTTGACCCCAACGCCCCGATGGGCAGCGTGGCAACCTTTATCAGCTACGGTCCCAGTTGGGCGTCGGTCTGCAACACGCCCTTGCGCAAATGGAAGACTGACAGCTTCGAAGGCGGAGTCTGCACGCCGCTGGTGGCGCACTGGCCGGCGGGCATCAAGCCGCAGGCTGGTTGGTTTCGCGAACCTGCCCACTTGATCGACATCATGCCCACTTTGCTCGACGTCTCCGGGGCAAAATATCCCGGCGCATCGAAACAGTCCAAAATCCCGCCTATGGACGGCGTGAGTCTCCTGCCTGCCTTCAAAGGGCAGACCATTGCCCGCTCAAAACCGCTCTTCTTCCAATTCAACAAAGGCTCTGCGATCCGCGATGGGCAATGGAAACTCGTCCGCAACAGTCCGATCTGGGAACTCTATGACTTGGCCTCTGATCGCACGGAGACGCACAACCTGGCGGCGGAGCGCTCCGAATTGGTAAAGCAGATGGATGCCGCCTGGTTGGTTTGGTGGGAAAATTGCACCGGCAGCGCTTGGACGGGGAAGGCGCCTAAAGAGCCCAAAGATGAGTGACCCGCGCAACGTAATGCGAACACCGAAACAATTTCCCAAATGAAAACCATGCAAAAATTAATCACCCTCGTCGCGCTCGGTCTCAGCGCCGCCCTGGGTTCAACACTAACCCAGGCCGCGCCGGCGGATTCATCGGCTGCGGCGTGGGAGCATGGCGAATGCGAACGTGAAAGATTGTTGCTGAATTTTAACTGGAAATTTCATCTGGGCGACGTGCCGGCGGCAAGTTCCGTTGCGTTTGATGACTCGTCCTGGCGCGCGCTGGATGTGCCGCACGACTGGAGCATTGAGGGCGATTATTCCGCCAGCAATCCAACCGGCGATAAGTGCGCATGGCTGCCCTCTGGCATCGGCTGGTATCGGCGTGCAATTGAGATTCCGGATTCGCGCAAGGATCGCCAGGTTACGCTGGAATTCGAGGGCGTCTATATGAACAGCGACGTCTGGCTCAACGGCGAACGCGTCGGCGGCCGCCCCTACGGTTACAGCACATTCGCCTGCGACCTCACGCCGCACCTGAAGCCCGGCCGCAACGTGCTCGCCGTGCGCGTGGATAATTCCCTCGAACCCAGCGCCCGCTGGTATCACGGCTGCGGCATCTATGGCCACGTTAATCTGATCGTCACCGATCCCGTGCGGATCGCGCCCAACGGCGTCTATGTCACCACGCCGGCAATCAAGTCGGACGCCGCCACGGTGCAGGTGCGGACGCGCGTGGTGCATCCGTTCCTCGATGAATCTTCCGCCAGCCTGCGCACGACGCTGCTCGATGCAGCCGGCACCGTGGTCGCCACGGCGGAAACCGCCGAGCAGCGTTTGAACAACACCAATGCGGCGGTTTTCAATCAAACGCTGACGGTGAAATCGCCACGGCTTTGGTCGCTGAGTTCGCCCGTGCTTTACACTGCGGTCACCGAAGTCTTGATGAGCGGCAAACCCGTGGATGCCGTCCGCACCACGTTCGGGATTCGCAGTTTGCGCTTCGACGCGAAGGAAGGATTTTTTCTGAACAACCAACCTGTCAAGCTCCTAGGCGTGTGCGAGCATCAGGGCGGTAGTCCGGTCGGTGCGGCCATGCCGGAAGCGCTGCTGGAACGCCGGTTGCAGCAGCTCCTGGACATGGGCTGCAATGCGATTCGCACGTCGCACAATCCGCAGTTGCCGGCGTTTTATGACTTGTGCGATCGGATGGGTATTCTGGTCATGGACGAAATATTCGACGGCTGGCACAAGAAGGCGACGCACGATTATGGTGGCCGTTTCTTCAACGACTGGTGGCAGCGCGATGTGACCGACTGGATCGAGCGCGACCGCAATCATCCCTGCGTCATTTTCTGGAGCATTGGCAACGAAACCGGCAAGACCGACGACCACCACATCACTGACTTGATTCACAAACTGGACGATACGCGGCCCACCACGGGCGGCGCGGTGATCCACGGCGTGGATGTCGCGGGCTTCAATGGCGGCATTGTCCCGGATCTCAAGACGCTGGAGGATTATCACGCCGCGAATCCGGCGCGGCCGATCGTGTTGACCGAGGAACCGCACACGTTTCAGACGCGCGGTTTCTATCGCACGGTCAACAGCATCGCCAAAAGCTTAGAACCTGCGCTGCCGGATTACGCCCGGCCGGAAGTCTTCAGCGGCGGGCCCGCCGCCTATTCTTCGTCCTACGACAACTGCGGCCGACGGACGGTGATTCGCAACAGTTGGCAGATGACCGCCGCGCGCCCCTGGCTCATGGGCGAATTCCGTTGGACCGGCTTTGATTATCTTGGCGAGGCGGCGTGGTCGGGTAACCAGATGCTGGCGCGCGAATTCAATTTTGGCGTGCTCGATCTCGCCGGTTTTCCCAAGGATGATTTTTATCTCTACCAAAGCCTGTGGACGGAGAAGCCAATGGTGCATCTGCTGCCGGACTGGACTTGGCCCGGTCTGGAAGGCAAAACCATTCCGGTCGTCGCCTACGCCAACGCGGATGAAGTGGAACTGTTTCAGGACGGCAAATCTCTGGGCCGCCAAAAACGTTCCGCGCTGTATGAATGTGGCTGGCAGGTGCCGTATCATCCCGGCGTGCTGAAGGCCGTGGCCTATCGCGCTGGCAAAGCCGTGGCCGAAACCACGGTGCGCACCGCCGGCACGGCTGCGAAACTGGAACTGACGACCGACAACGCCAAGCTCAAAGCCGACCGCAACGATCTTGCGCTGGTGACGACGGCTGTGTGCGACAAGGACGGCGTGTTTAATCCCCACGCGGATAATCGCATTGATCTCGCGCTCATCGGCCCGGCGCGCTGGCTTGGCGGCGAGAACGGCGATCCGGTGGACATCACGCCGCAGCGCGAGACCGGCCGGAAAGTATTCAATGGATTGTCGCGGGGTTTCTACGCCGGCAAAGCTGGTGGGACCGGCCCGGTGGAAGTGGTTGCGCTGGGTTTGCTGGGGGATTCCTATTTTAGCGATTCCACCCTGGTGACGATTGACTGCGAGCGCGTCGCGTTGCGCGGGGCGCTGTCCGGGCCGGCGTTTGAAATTCATTACACCACCGACGGCTCTGCGCCCACCGCGTCCTCCGCCCTCTACCAGCAGCCGCTGAAACTCACCGCCACCACGACCGTGCGGGCGGCGGCGTTCCGGGATGGACGTGCCGTAGTTGCCTCGGAGGCGATGTTTACGAAAGGTCAGAATCCCATTATGCAGCTTCGCGCCGCGACCAGCGGCGCCATGGGCGCGGCGGAAGATCCAACGCAGGTCAAACCTGGCGGCAAACGCAAAAAGAAAAAAGCGGCGACTGAGTGACTCCTTAGTCTCTGATCGGAGAAAACGAAATGAACATATCGCAAAGAATCATCACCCTTGTCGTGCTCTTGCTCGCTACGCCAGCCGTGCTCCGGGCCGCTGAACCTGCGAAGGCCACAGCCAAACCCAACATCCTGATTATCCTGGTGGATGACATGGGTTATTCGGACATCGGTTGTTTTGGCAGTGAGATAAAAACGCCGAACATTGACCGACTCGCCGCGGGCGGGATGAAATTTACCGAAATGTATAACACGGCCAAGTGTTATCCCACCCGCGCCAGTTTGCAGACCGGAGTTTACTATCAGCGGACGGATCTGGATTTTTCGAAGACCGCGACGCTCGGCGAGGTGCTGCAACCGGTCGGTTACCACACCTGGTGGGCAGGTAAAAATCATGCGCACTTCAATCCGTTTACGCGCGGTTATGAGCACTATTATGGGATGATCGGCGGCGCGGAAAATCATTTTAATCCAGGGGACAAACCCGCCGCTCCGGGGCTACCGGCTCCCGCTTCCAAAGGCAAGGGTGCCACCTGGGCGGACGACGCCGTTGAGATGAAAAGATTTACTCCCAAGGATCCCCAATTCTACGACACCGACGCATTTACCGACCGCGCGTTGAAGTGGCTGGATGATTCCAAGAAAGATGAAAAGCCGTTCCTGCTCTACATGGCCTACACGGCTCCCCACTGGCCGTTGCAGGCGTGGCCGGAAGACATCGCCAAATACAAGGGCGTCTATGACGGCGGCTACGAAGCCGTGCGCCAGGCCCGCTACAAACGCCAAGTGGCGATGGGTTTGGTGGACCCGAAGACCACGCCGCTGCCGCCGATGGAGGAAGATCGGAAGGCGAAGCGGAAGAAATCCAAAGAAGCCGAACCTTCGGGAGACGAAAGCCAGAAAGTAGCGATGTGCATGGAGATCTATGCCGCGATGGTTGATCGCGTGGACCAGAACATTGGTCGGCTGATCAAGAAATTGGAGGAGCAGGGCAAACTCGACAACACCCTCATCATGTTTCTCTCCGATAACGGTGCCTGCACGGAGGGGCCGAAGGTGGATAATGAAGATCCCAATGCGCCGATGGGCAGCGTGGCGAGTTTCGTGAGTTACGGTCAAAACTGGGCGACGGTTTGCAACACGCCCTTGCGCAAATGGAAAACCGACAGTTTCGAGGGCGGGATTAACACGCCACTCGTGGTTCACTGGCCGGCGGGCATCAAACCACAGACCGGTTGGAACCGCGAACCCGCCCACCTCATTGACATCATGCCCACGGTGCTCGCCGTCTCCGGCGCGAAATTTCCCGGTGAATCGAAGCAAGCCAATATTCACCCGCTGGACGGCGTGAGCCTATTGCCCGCATTCAAAGGCGAAACGATCGCGCGCCAGAGCCCGTTGTTTTTTCAGTTCACCAAAGGCGCGGCGATGCGCGATGGGCAGTGGAAAATCGTGCGCAACAGTCCGACCTGGGAACTTTATGACATGGCCGCCGATCGCAATGAGATGCACGACCTCTCGACGAAACGACCCGATCTGGTTGCGAAGATGAATGCCCAATGGCAGGCCTGGTGGAAGGATTGCACGGGCAATGAGTGGACGGGCACGCCTCCCAAGGAGAAAGCGGACGAATGACCGGAGCGCCAGCCTTCGAACACGGTAAGGAATTGTTAATATGAAAAATACAAGCGTTCTACTACTAAGTCTGCTGCTGTGCGTCAGCGGTCGGGCAGCGGAAACCGAAAAGGTGCCCTTGGGTGTGTTGCCGCCGGACGCGTGCGGGGTGTGGTGCTGGTATTCCTGGGGAGGCACGCCGAACCAGTGGAACGGCAAGATCACCGCAGATGAAACCTACGCCGGGCTCCGAGGCATTCCGATCGTGGTGGGCTGGGATAAGCTGGAGCCGGAGGATGGAGTCTATAACTGGGATTTGTTTGATGACATGATCAAAAAGGTGGCGGCGAACAACAAGTATGTTTTCACCCTACTCTGGATCAATCCCACCGAGCCCCAGTGGCTCTACGACAAGGGCGTGCCCAAGGTGATTATTGATACCTTCAAGTCGGATCCCAATTTCGGCATCCAAGCCTATCCGATGGACAAGAAATACAAATTCTACTCAGAACGGATCATCACCAGGCTGGCCGAGCATCTGCGCAGCTTGCCGCCGGAGTTGTTCAAACGCGTCATCTTCCATCAGGTGGTCGAAGGCTCGACCGGTGACGGCTTCTGCTACAAGGGTGAACCCACCGATTCCCGCTACAAGGTGACCCGGGAGGAGTGGGCGGATTACCAGAAATACATTCGCCGTTTCACGATCGACGCCTTTTCCAAGCCCATGGACGGCAAGCCACCCATGGCGCTGTTGATTCACTGCGATGCCGATGACGTGGCTTGGGGCGTGGCGGAATATCCCGGCATTGTGTTGAAACAGGGTGTGCCGTCGCACGGCTACGGCAGCAACACTGAGCGCTCCAAATTCAACGGCTACAAGCAGTGGATGACGCCGGACAGTCCCGCTGGGCGCCCCGTTTTTTCCCGCGGAGAGGGCGAGACGATGACTGGTTCCAAGTGGTTCATGCAGGACCCGCAGCAGAACATGTATTGGACCGCGCTGGGTTGCCTGCAAAACGGCCTGGATATCTGGAATCTGCCGGAGAAGGTGGTCGAGGATCCCATGTGGCGTCAGTCGCTGGACATCTTCAATAAATACGCCGGCCAGAAATATCCGTCCAAGTCACCAGTGGCCTTCTGCGCCTTGCGCGACGAGTTGAATGCGGACGACACCGTTCGCTTCCCTGAGGCGAAATATGGAGCCGCCAACAAGAAGAACACCGACCGCGTGCTCAAGATCTGCGCGGAATTTGCCGGTCACGGCACCGTGGTTCAGGACTTGAACAGCGCCCTTGCCGCCGGTCACAAAAGCGGCAACCGCTCCGGCTACAACGATGTGGCCTGGGACCGCATCGACGAGGACTATTGCCGGTTTCTCTACCCCATCAACAAACTGGAAACCAGCGTTGGCTGGTGGAATCTCGGACCGAAGGATCAGCCTTACGGAAAATTTGCGCGGGGCTTTGAGCACAAGACCGGCAAGGACGCGCTCTACTTCGGCTTCCACAAAGACTTCTTCAAGCAGGACGGCAAGCCAACCGGCCCGCTGACCTTCCGCATTGTTTGGTATGACAATACCACAGGGTCCTGGGGTTTCTCGTATGATGCCGGAAAAGGAAACTTCAAATCTGCCAAGACCTTTACGGGGACGGGAACGAACCGTTGGCGGGAAGAGACGTTCACGATTACGGACGCGGTGATGAACCATAATGGTCCGCGCGGCGCCGATATTGCGTTGGTCAATCTGGACGACAAAGATAAAATCTTCCATCTCATCGAAGTCCAACGAGGGGGTGCTGCCTCGCAGTCCGCCGCCAGCAAGATTCAGCCAGCCACCCCGGACGCCAAATGAACACTAGATTGAAGAAACACACAATGATGCTCGCGCTGCTTCTTGGCAGCCTCTCTTCACACGCCATCGAGCGCCCGTCTTGGGCGGGATTCTACGCCAGCAGACCGAATGGAGAAATCGACACCAATAAATTTCCCTATATCAAGGGTCACGCTGATCGAGTCCAGTGGGGAGAAATGGAGCCCAAACCGGGCGTGTATGAATGGTCGAAAATGGATGCCCAAATCCGCAATGCCGCAAAAGGCGGATATCGCTACTATTTCGTCTTATGGACGGGGCCTCATTCACCCGAATGGATCTACGAGAATGGGGTGCCAAAAGTTGCCTGCAGCGGAAGCAAAGGAAAAGATTCCTTTCCCTACTACCTCGATCCGAACTATATCAAATTCTTCCACCGCTTTATTGGCAAGCTGGCGGACCACATCGCATCTCTCCCGGAGGCGGAGAGAAACACTTTTGCATTTATACAGCCTGCCTTCGGTTCGACTGGAGACAGGCAGCTCTACAAAGGCACTCCTAAAGACCCTAAATACAAAATCAGCGCCCAGCAGTATCTTGATTTCTGCAGCGGAGCCACGATCCGGTTCTATGATGCCTTCAACAGACCAGAACTTAAGCAAATCAAGTTTCTGTTTAATGTGGATGACGAGAGCGAACCGGGGGAACAGGTAAAAACAAAAGGTGAAGGGGGATTAGGGGAACAGCTTTATGCCAATTGGCTTCGCAAGAGCTACACGATCGACCTGCGCAAGCAGCAATTCACCATTGCGGTAGGTTATCAGGCCAATGGAGAAATAACGCAGGACATACAACTGCGCCCAACTTTTTTTGGACTGAATGGCAAGGATCCTGAATTTGTGCGCGGTGAGTTTTCAAAGTTTGCAGACAGCGGGATTTTTAAAGAGAATCCGATATGGAATTATTACTGGACCGCCATTTCCACGGTGGATCGAGGACTCGATCTGTGGGAGGTGGATTACGCCACGATAAAGACGGGGAAATACGATGAGGGATTCGCGTTCGCCAATCGCTATTCCTACTACAAGCGGCCACAGACGAGCCCCTATGCTTTTATCGCCCTTCGCGATGTGCTCGATGCGTCCGATACCGTGCGTTTCCCGGAAGATACCTATGGGAAGGCAGTGCAGAGCAATGTGGAACGGGTAAAAAAAATTGAGTCCGAATTTAATAAATACGGGGCCAAAGTGGGCGATCTTGATGCAGCTACCTCCCTCAAGGGAGCTGCCTATCTTCTACAGGCCAAGGCAATGAACGATGTCGGATTCGGGCTGATCGCCAGAAACTATGGACGCTTTATCACTCAGATAGATGTGAATAAAACCAGTGTCGGATTGTGGAGGGTCGGACCGTCAGATCAGCCCTACGGCCGTTATGCGCGAGCATTTGAACACAAGACGGGCAAGGATGCGCTCTACTTCGGGTTCCACAAAGACTTCTTCAAGCAAGACGGCAACCCAACCGGCCCGCTGACCTTCCGGGTGGTGTGGTATGACAACACGACCGGATCCTGGGGTTTCTCGTATGACGCCGGCAAAGGAAACTTCAACTCCGCCAAAACCTTTACAGGAACGGGGACGAACCGTTGGCGGGAAGAGACGTTCACGATTACGGACGCCGTGATGAACCATAATGGTCCGCGCGGTGCCGACATTGCGTTGGTGAATCTGGACGACAAAGACAAAATCTTCCATCTCATCGAAGTTCAGCGTGGGGCGGCGGAGGCGCTATCCGCAGCAAGTCTCAGTAGTCGGATAAAATGAAAAACATAACTTTGAGTTTAGCTGGAGTATTCCTACTCACCGCATCCGTGCCGGCGGCAACGCTATCGGATCGGGCGGGACTGACGCTGGAATTGGGGGACAACGGAAATATTTCCGGTGTCGCAATGAGCGGCGCAAAGCTGCCGCAGGGGACCGCGGGTGGTTTTTATTTGCGGGAGCCGAACAGCGCCCAAAAAATTTCCCTGACTGGAAGCGCCGTTTCCAAAGACGGCAAACTCCACATGACACTGACGAGCCTGCTCCAGGCCAAGGTGCAGGCGGTGATTACCGAGGGGCAGGGTTTTATCGAGGTGACGGGGGAACTGGAAGATCTCACGGGCAAGGATCGCGGCTTGTGGCTGGGCTTTAATGTGCCAGTGAATACGACGGGCTGGAAATGGGGTCAAACTCTTAGCACCAGCCCGGTTATCAGCAAGGAAAGTCCCGCCTATGCGGAAGGCAATAATCTGGTGCCGATTCCCGCCGTGTGGACTGACAAAGGTGGAATCGCGCTGTGCATTCCACCGACAGATCCGTGCGTGTTCGAGTTGGGAGCCGATGCCAAGGGCGTCCGTATTCAGATGGCTTTCGGCCTGTCGCCGGCCACGACGAAATTCCCCTCGAAGGCGCCGTTCCGTTTCCGCATCTACTCCATTGATGGCGCGTGGGGCTTCCGCGACGCGCTGGCGAAATACTTTGACTGGTATCCTGAATACTACCACATCGAGCCAAAGGTCATGACTTTCCTTGGTCATCACCATGATTGGATCAACATGAATTATGTGAAAGATGAATTTAAGACCGACCGCCAGATTGATCCCAACGTGAAAGAGTATTTGGCCTACACCAAAACCTCCGCCCGCATCCAGGGATTGAAAAATGCGAAAGGGATCAAGACGAATGCGCAGTTCCTCGATGCGATTGCCAAGACCGATACAATTCAGCATTACGAGAAAAAGGGGGCCGCCAACTCTCCGCTGCTGGTCGAAGGACGATCCGCCCTCATCAACAGTCTCTGTTACAACCCGGACGGATCATTCGGCTTTTTTAAGTCGTCGGATGGCGGCGTTGATTTTCCGCACAACTGCGATCCCGACCTGTTTGCGGATAAAACTCCGCATGCTCCGGTTTACGCCGATATGTATCTGCGCAAGGCCGATGACCTCCGGAAGGTCGGAAATTTTCTCGGCATTCACTGGGATCGCCTCGGGGGCTGGAGCAACTTTCTCAACTACCGACGCGAGCATTTTTCCTACGTAGACCATCCCCTCACTTTCGATCAGCAGGGCCGCCCCTGCATCCAAACCCAGTTTTCGAACTACGAGTTGTTTGACGCCTACCGGCTGCTGCTCCAGAAGGGTGGCTTGTTTCATGAGGCGGCCGGCATGAAGGATTACAGCTGGGGCAAAATTCCGAATAAGCCGGCGGGCCAGGAGCGAAGCGGGATGTTCTTCCTCGCCGCGGTGGTGGCTGGCGGCTGGCAGGAGGGCAGTTTCAAGCCGATCGGACTCGGCGGATTCGATTTCGAGCGCATGGAGGTGGGGCGCAAATCTTATCGGATCTCTTCTGGAAACATTGTGGCGCACGAGGAGCCCCCGACGTTGGACGTCATCAAGAACGCGCTCGCGAAAACCACGGCCTACGGTTTTGCCTGCCCGGTGCAGGTGCAATATTTTTACCCGCCCGGGCATCCTGGCTATGACAAGGATTATTCGTGGTATACCAAGCCGGAGCACAAGGCGCTGTGGGACAAATATGAACCCGCCAACCTCGCCATCCGCCTCGCGGGCTGGGAGCCGGTCACCTATGCCACGGTTAATTCCCCTGCGGTTCAGCTGCAGCGCTTCGGCTGCGGCGAAACTATCTATCTGACCGTCTGGGGGCCAGAACCACCCGCCTCGGTCGAGATCGAAATCGATGCTGCCAAACTTGGGTTGAAGGAAAAGCCCTCGTTCAGTGAAATGGTCGCGAACACCCCGATGAAGGTGACCCCAAGTCCCAAAGGCTGGAAGCTCACCGTTCCGATGGAAAAGGACATGACCCGCGTCATCAAAATCAACTAACAAAAGGAACATAACATGAACAAAACATTTTTCACGACGGCACTCGCGGCGTTGCTCGCCCTATTTATTTCATCCAACGCAAGCAGCGCACCGGGGGATTCATCGGCTGCGGCGCGGGTTCAGGGCGAATACGGACGAGAAAAATTGTTGATGGATTTTAATTGGAAATTTCATCTCGGCGACGCGCCGGACGCGGGCGCGAAGCTTGATTATCCCGAAGTCCGAAATCTTGCCAAAACACAAATCGAGGACATCGGCAAAGAGGGTGAACTCGCGGACCTTTCCGAGGCTGTTACAAAAAATCTTGGCGCTGACATTTCATTCGTTCAGCCGAAGTTCGATGACCGCCGATGGCGTCAACTGGATTTGCCGCACGATTGGGCGGTGGAATTGCCCTTCGATGAAAACGCCGACGTGAAACACGGGTTCAAGCCGGTCGGTAAGAAGTCTAATGGGAACAATATCGGCTGGTATCGGCGTCACTTTGATTTGCCCGCTGCCGACAAGGGCAAGATTCTCTGGCTGGAATTCGACGGCGTGTTCCGCAATTCACTCGTTTGGCTCAACGGCCATTGCTTGGGACGTCATTTGAGCGGCTACACCGGTTTCCGCTACGACATCAGCCAGTTCGCGAACTTCGGCGGCGAGAATCAACTCATCGTGCGCGTGGATGCGTCGCAGGGTGAAGGCTGGTTCTATGAAGGCGCTGGGATCTACCGTCATGTTTGGCTGGTGAAAGCAGGTCCGGTTCACGTCGCGCCGGACGGGATTTTTGTGTGGAGCAGTTTTCCCAACAACGTGCCGCAGGGCGAGGCGGAGATTCACATCCAAGCAAGTCTGGTGAACCCGCAAAATGCAGCGGCCAAAATGTCTTTTGATATCGTCGATCCCGATGGAAAATCAGTCTGCAAGGTTATGGGCGCATTGACCTCGCCAGCGGAGCAGCAGTTGAAATGTGCGGTTCAAACGCCCCAGCTTTGGTCTCCCGAATCGCCCAAGCTCTACAAACTCATCACGACCGTTGAGAGCGGCGGCAAGATGGTTGACCGCGTGGAGACCGAATTCGGCATCCGCACCGTTGCGTTCGACGTCAAGAATGGATTATCGCTGAACGGCAAGCCTTACACCATCAAGGGCACTTGCAATCATCAGGATCACGCGGGCGTCGGCAGTGCGATTCCCGATGCGCTGCAATACTGGCGCGTCGCGAAATTGAAGGAAATGGGCGGCAACGCCTATCGCACCTCGCACAATCCGCCCACGCCGGAATTGCTCGAAGCCTGCGACCGCCTCGGCTTGCTGGTCATGGACGAAAACCGCCGCATGGACAGTAATCAATACACGCTCGGCGAATTGAAGAGCCTGATTCTTCGTGACCGGAATCACCCCAGCATTTTCATCTGGTCGCTCGGCAATGAGGAACGGCCGCTGCAGACGCCGGAGAGTTCTTCGCAAGCAGTAGCGATTGTCACGGCCATGCAAAATCTCGCGCACGAGCTCGACCCGTCGCGACTTTGCACCGTGGCGCAAAACGGAGGCTATGGCGACGGTTTTTCCAAGGTGATTGATGTGCAGGGGTTCAATTATCACGAGAAAGAAATGGATCCATTTCACGCAAAATTCCCGACGCAGAAGATTACGGGCACCGAAATCGCCAGCACCAAGACGACACGCGGAATATACGCGGACGATAAAGAGCGCGGTTACGTTTCGGCTTACGCCAACGAGAAGCCTGGTGGTGCGCCGTGGGGATGGTGGCCGGATTTTGTTGAGAGACCTTGGGCGAGCGGCTCTTTCGTTTGGACTGGGTTTGATTATCGAGGCGAGCCGACGCCCTACAAATGGCCGTGCATCAGTTCCCAATTCGGCATCATGGACACATGCGGTTTCCCCAAGGACATTTACTACTATTATCAATCGTGGTGGACGGACAAACCCGTGCTGCATCTCATACCACATTGGAATTGGCCGGGCAGGGAAGGTCAGACGATTCTCGTGCGCTGCTTCAGCAACTTCAAGGAGGTGGAGTTGTTCCTCAACGGCAAGAGCCTCGGCAAAAAAACGATGCAGCCGAATCAGTATCTCGACTGGCAGGTCATTTATGCTCCGGGCGTCTTGAGCGCAAAAGGTTACGCTGGCGGCAAGGTGATCGCGGAAACGAAAGTGGAAACCACCGGCGCGCCAGTATCCATCCAACTCGCCACCGACCGCACCACCGTCAACGCCGACGGACAGGACGTGAGCGTGGTAACTGTTTCCGTGGTTGATGCGCTGGGCCGCGTCGTGCCGGTGGCGGACAATTTGATCCGGTTTGAATTGAGTGGGCCGGGAAAAATCATTGGTGTCGGCAACGGCGACCCCAGCAGCCACGAAGCGGACAAGGCGAAAGAGCGGAAGGTTTTCTGCGGCCTCGCCCAAGTCATCGTGCAATCGTCGGACAAATCCGGCACGATTCAATTGACCGCCGCCTCTCCGGAGTTGCGCCCGGCCACGTTGAAGATTCAATCGAAGACAACCACACCGCCGCCTGCGTTGCCCTGAATTTATGAAAAGTAACCAAATGAGTAAAATAACTCGAAGAGTTTTCGCCCTCGTCGCGCTGTTGCTGGCATCGCCCGCCGCGCTCCCGGCCACAGAACCTGCGAAGCCATCAGCCAAACCCAACATCCTGTTTGCCGTGGCCGATGACTGGTCGTTTGGGCACGCCGGGGTCTATGGCTGCAAATGGATCAAGACGCCCGCGATGGATCGCGTTGCGCGCGACGGCCTACTGTTCACCGAGGCCTACACGCCGTGCGGCAAATGCTCGCCGTCGCGGGCGTGCATCATCACGGGCCGCAACCCGTGGCAGCTCAAGGCGGCGGGTAATCACTGGTCCATCTTTCCGCCGGAGTTCAAGTCCTACCAAGAGGCGCTGGGCGAGCAGGGTTACTTTGTCGGAATGACTGGCAAGGGCTGGGGACCGGGCATTGCCACCAATGCCGTGGGCGAAAACCGTGAGATGGCGGGCAAGCCATTTGATGCGAAGAGATTTCCCGCCAAACCAACCAAAGGAATATCGCCGGTCAATTACGCGGGGAATTTCAATGATTTCCTGGACGCCGCTCCAAAAGACCAACCTTGGTCCTTTTGGTATGGCGGCCATGAGCCGCATCGCGGTTACGAATACGGTTCGGGCGTGGCCAAGGGTGGCAAGAAGCTCTCCGACATCGATCGCATGCCGGCGTGTTGGCCGGATACCGAGGAGGTGCGCAACGACATGCTCGATTACGCGTTCGAGGTGGAGTATTTCGATCTGCATCTGAGCCGGATGCTGGCCGAGTTGGAAAAGCGCGGTCTGCTCGAAAATACCATCGTGGTCGTGACCTCCGACAACGGCATGCCGTTTCCGCACGACAAGGGTTATGCCTACAACAACTCTGATCATTTACCGCTGGCCATCATGTGGCCCAAGGGCATCGCCAAGCCGGGCCGGGTGGTGGATGATTATGTGAGCTTCATTGATTTTGCGCCCACGTTCCTGAAGGTCGCCGGCATCGAGCAAAGCAAGAGTGGCATGGCGGCGATCACGGGCCGAAGCCTGACGGAATTTTTCACGTCGGACCAATCCGGCCACGTCATTCCACAACGCGACCACGTCCTCCTCAGCAAGGAGCGCAATGATGTCGGTCGGCCGAATGACGAAGGATATCCGATCCGCGGCATCGTGAAGGACGGGATGCTTTACTTGCACAACTTCGAAACCAATCGCGGCCCGGGGGGAGTGGTGGAGACCGGCTACAAGGACACGGACGACAGCCCGACCAAGACGGCGGTGCTCGCCACGGAGAAGCAGCCCGGCCTCAAATACCTCTTTGATGCCTCGTTTGGCAAGCTGCCGGCCGACCAGTTGTTTGATCTGCGCCGTGATCCGGATTGCATGACGAATCTGGCCGCGACGGTGTCGTTTACCAAACTTCAGACGCAACTCTTCGATGAACTCAAGCAACAGGATGATCCGCGCATGTTTGGCAACGGACACATTTACGACGAATACCCCTACGGCTTTGCCGACAAACGCAACTTCTATGAGCGGACCATGCGCGGCGAAAAAATCCAAGCGACCAAAGAAGAATGAGCCTCAAAAAGTAACGACTATGAAATACATCAATAAACACTTGTCAGTTCTGGCGGCAATACTCGGATTGCTGCCCGTCACATCGCCCGCTGCTGATGCGTCGCCGCCGGCGGATAAGAAACCTAACATCGTCTTCATCCTCGCCGATGACGCTGGGATTGGGGATTTCTCGCCATATGGTTGCAAATACGGCGTCACGCCCAACATCGACCGTCTGGCGGCGGAAGGAATGAAGTTTACCCGCGCTTACAGCGGCAGCGCTGTCTGTGCGCCGTCCCGTTGCGTGCTGATGACCGGCCAGCATACCGGGCACGGTTTGCGTCGCGCCAACCAAAGCAAGGACGGACTCCTCTCCCTCCCGGCCGCACAGCCGACCGTGGCCCGTTTACTGCACGACGCCGGCTACGCGACCGGTGGTTTCGGCAAATGGGGACTGGGCAATCCCGGAACAACGGGCGTGCCGGAGAACGAAGGTTTTGACGTGTTCTTCGGTTACTACGACCAAGTCCACGCGCACGATTACTACACCGACTATTTAGTTCGCAACAGCGTGAACGTGCCCTACCAGCAATCGGGTAAGCAGACGTGGGAAGATTATTCCCACACGCGCATCGCCAATGAGACGCTCAAGTTCATCGAGCAAAACAAGGATCACCCGTTTTTCTGCTACGCCGCCTGGACGCCGCCGCACGCGGACTACGTCATTCCGGACAACGCTCCGTATTCCCAGAAGTCCTGGTTGGAGACAGAAAAAAATTACGCCGCGATGGTCGCGCTCGTTGACAAGGATGTTGGCCGCGTCATGCAGAAGCTTAAAGACCTCGGCATCGCTGAGAATACGCTGGTGATCTTTAGTTCCGACAACGGTGCTCAGGAGGAATTCATCAAGCAGCTCGGCAGCACCGGCGGGTTGCGGGGTTACAAGCGGATGCTTTACGAAGGCGGCATACGCGCGCCATTCATTGCCCGCTGGCCGGGCCGGATCAAGCCGGGCACGACCAATGACCTGCTGACCACGTTCGTGGATTTTCTGCCGACGGCGGCGGATCTCGTCGGCGTTCCCGCGCCATCCGGCATGGACGGTATCTCCATTTTGCCGACGTTGCTCGGTCAGAAACAATCGCAGCAGCACGACTCGCTCTACTTCGAAATCTACGAGCCCTATTTCCAACAATCGGTGCGCCTAGGCGACTGGAAAGGTTACCGGTTGGGCACGAAAGAGCCGCTCGAACTCTACGACCTCAAGGCCGATCCCACCGAACAGCACAACCTTGCCGCCGACCATCCGGACATCGTTCAGAAAATCGAAAGCATCATGGCGGTGGAACACACGCCTTCCCCGCATTACGACGCGCCGGAAAAATCCCAGAAGGACAACAAGAAGCCGGGCAAGAAAAAGAAGGCGGCATCGCTTTCTGAATCTTTGAACGAAGAAAATGCTGATCCTGCCCCCAGCAAAAAATAAATACACCATGCGCCATCCTTTAAACAACTGTCTCGCCGCCCTGCTGCTGACGCCGCTGGTCGCGTTATCGGTCGCGGCGGCTACGAAGCTGCCGACCAAGCCCAACATCATCATCATTCTCGCCGACGACCTCGGCCCTGGGGATATCAGTTGCGCTGGAGCGACGAAAATCAAGACGCCGAACATTGACCGGCTGGCGGCAGATGGCGTTCGCTTCACGCAGAGTTACGCGCCGTCCGCGACCTGCACGCCGTCGCGCTACTCGCTGTTGACCGGCGAATACGCCTGGCGGCAGAAGGCGAAGAGCAACACGATTCTGGATGGCGATGCGCCGCTCTGCATCGAACCGGGCCGGCGCACGCTGCCCGCGATGTTGCGCGATGCGGGTTACCAGACCGGCATTGTCGGCAAATGGCATCTTGGTCTCGGTGATGGGCAGACCAAGGTGGATTTCAACGGCGAAGTCAAACCCGGTCCGCTCGAAATTGGTTTCGATTATTCACACATCATTCCCGCCACGGTGGATCGTGTGCCGAGCGTGTGGATTGAAAATCACAAGGTGCTGAACCTTGATCCCGCCGACCCGATTCAGGTGAGCTACATCACCAACATCAGCGACGAACCGACCGGCTTGGAGCATCCCGAACTTCTCACCCGCTATGGCGCGGACAAACAACACTCTTGCACGATCATTAATGGCATCAGCCGCATCGGCTACATGAAGGGCGGCCATTCCGCGCGCTTCAAGGACGAGGAACTCGCCAGCACGGTCGTCGCCAAATCCATCGAATTCATCGAGCAGCGGAAGGACCAGCCGTTCTTCCTCGAAGTCGGCTTGTTTGAACCGCATGTGCCCCGCGTGGCCGAGAAACCATTTGTCGGCACGAGCGATTGCGGCGTGCGCGGTGATGTCATCCAACAAATTGACTGGGAAGTCGGGGAAATCATGAAGACGCTCGACCGCCTCCAACTTGCGACCAACACCATCGTTATTCTCTCCAGCGACAACGGCCCGATTCTCTTTGACGGTTACTACGACCATTCGGTGGAGGACTTGAATGGCCATCAACCCACCGCCGGCCTTCGCGGCTGGAAGTATCTCACGTTTGAAGGCGGCTGCCGCGTGCCGTTCATCGCGCGCTGGCCGCAGCAGATCAAGCCGCGCGTCAGTGACCAGTTGTTCAGTCTGATGGACTGCTATGCCACACTGGCAAAGATCGTTGGCCAAAAGCTTCCGGCGGAAACCGCTCCGGACAGTTTGGATTTGTCCGCCGTGCTGCTGGGTAAGACGAAGAAAAATCTCCGCGATAACACCGTCCTGCATGGCATTGGTGGACTCGCGCTCCGCCAGGGACACTGGAAATATATCCCCGCCACCGCCGGTGCAGGCGGTATGGGTAGTGGTGCGAATGTCGCCGACGCACGCTTCGCCGCCGCGACCATACCTGAGCCGTTGTTGTTCGACCTCGCCACCGATCCAAACGAAACGACCAACGTCATCGCGCAGAATCCAAAAAAGGCCAAGGAGTTAGCGAAGCAACTGGAAACCATTAAGGGCGCATCGGCGAAACCTGCCGAAGCCAAACGCTAGGACGCGACCGGCAACCATCATTCGATAATACAAAATCATCATGAAACACAATCACCCCAAACTCGCTGGCTTTGCCAGAATACTCAGTCTCATTGGCCTAATAGGGATTGGCTTCTCATTGGCGGTTGAAGCGACGCCGCCGCCCAGTTCTTTTGGGGTGTGGGATCGGGGAAATCAATTTGATCCCAAGGACTATCCCTTCCTGAAAGGATTGGCGTTCAATCAAGCTTGGGAGGAAGTGGAAAAACAGCCCGGCGTTTTTGACTGGAGCAAGCTGGATCAGGCCATGGAGAGCGCCGTTCAGAGAAACCAGTTCATCTATCTTGCTTTGGGCGTGGGGCCTGATGCCCCCAAATGGATCTATGCCAAGGGTGTCCCGGAGGTGAAGACCGACAACCAAATTCACGACAGTTGGCCGGTTTACCCATTCTATCCTTCGCCGGCATACAAAACGTTTTTCCAACGATTGATCACGGAATTCGGGAAGCACATCCGCAGTTACCCGAAAGAAAAACAAGAGCGCATTGCGTTCATCCAGGTCAAGACCGGGTGCACGGGCGATGAATGCGCTTACAAGGGTGATGTGGTTGAGAAAAAATTCGACTTGCCCGTGAAGTCGCCCGCGTGGCGGGAGTTCCGCCTGTGGGCGTTTGACGTGTTTGTGAAGACCTTTCAGGGAGCTTCTGCCCATCCCCAGATTAGCCTGATGTTTAACAACGCTTCGCCGGGTGAGGATGATGGGAGCGGGAATGGTTATCAAAAAGAGTGGGAGTGGGTGATGGCCAATGCCAAGGGCGGTGTCGGGATCAAGATTGCCGGCAGCGGGCGCGGTCACCATTTGAGCGGGGAGCAGACCAAGATTGCAACGTGGCAACCCCGTCTGATCGGCGCGAAAGGCACTCCGCTTTTTGCCCGATCGGAAATGGACCAAACCTGGCAGTGTGCGTGGTATCAGCTGAATGTTCCGCTCAGCTTCTATTGGGGTGCTCTCACCGGCCTGCAAAACGGTCAAAGCATTTGGGACATCAGCGCCGGCGCTTTGCAATCGTGCAAGGAGCAGGGCTTCGATTACTCGTTCTATTTCTTCAATCGCTACGCGGGACAGATTCAGCCCCGCACGGCTACCGACGCCTTCTGCGCTCTGCACAAAGGTTTGGATGCCGCCGATACGAAGGCTTATCCGGAGGCGAAGTTCGGCGAAGCCACGCCTAAAAACGTGGAGCGCATGCTGAAGATCTGCGCCGAATTTTCCAAGTATGGTGCCAGCGTGGACGATAAAAAAGCATTGCTCTTGAATCAGTCCAAACAACGGGAAAAGCAAACCGGCTTCAATGACGTGGGCTGGGATATCTGGGCGGACAACTACGGCCGGTTTCTCTACCAGATCGATGCCGATGCCACCTCGATTCCATTGTGGCGTGTCGGTGGCCTCATCACCTCGACCTCTTCCATCTATTCCCGGTTTGCGCGGAGCTTTGAGCATGCCTCCGGCAAGGACGCGATGTATTTCAAGCTGCATGACGGCTTTTCCGCAGATGCCCAGCCCAAAGTCATGTCGATCACTGTCGTCTGGTATGACGCGCAGGTAGGCTCCACTTGGAAATTGGATTATGATGCTGGCAAACCCACGATGAAGACAGGGTTGTCAGTGACCGGCAAAGGCGACAAGCAATGGCATTTTGAGACGGTCACGCTGAACGACGCCGAACTCCGTCACGGCGGCACCAAAGGCAGCGACCTCGCCTTGTTGAACACGGATGACAAGGACGACATCTTCAGCCTGATCGAAGTCCACCGTGGCGAACCGGAGATGCCAGCGCTTCGTCCTCCCACCAATAATAAGGTTTCCGACAGCGGCGCGCCGAACGCGTCTAAAGCGGGTAAAACCAAACGTGGCAAAAAGAATAAAACGGAAGGTGCTCCGGAATCGGAATGACTTTGCCGGCACAAATCCCCGCGGGTAAACAACCGCATCGAGGCAGCACGCTATGAAAACACCAAGACATCATCTTGTTCTTGGTCACGCGCAGCACTAAACATGAGTCAGGGAGTCAAAATGAATCGGCGCAGCTTTTTGGGCACAGTGGCTACCGGGCTGGCTTGGTCGGGCTCGGGTTTGGCTGCCGGCTTGGCGTTGCCTGAGTCCGGAACCGCGCCGCGCGCATCAACGAAACCCCAAAACCGATTCCTCTATGAGCAGGGCCCGCTGGTCATGACGGCCGATTCCGTGCGCGATGCCATCGGCGCGTATTCGTTAGACAAGCTTCCCAACCCGGAGCCCAAGTGCCGGGTGCGATTGCAAGGCGACATCACGCCGCTGACTGAACGTCTATGGAAAATTGCCCTGGACGACGCGGAGCACAACCTGGTGACCAGCGAATCGGGCACGGTTTATTTCGGCGCGGGCAGCCAGTATGGCCTCCGGATTTACGAGCGCGACATCGCCATTTCCGGCGTGCTCGGGCTCAACCGCTTTTACCCGGACATCATGCTCTCATCGCTGAAGTTGGCGCGCGAAATCCGCAAGGAGTTAGGCTACAAAGTTTCAGCTCCGCACGTGGTCAAAGAGATAGACGCCCCTTGGGAGGTGATTGCGCAAATCGACAAGGAGATCATGGCGAAATACCGGACCAACTCCTACACCCGGCGCACCGATGATGTGGCCTGGCTTTGGGCGGTGGACAATCTTTTCACTCTCCATCCAAAGCTGGCCGACTGGAAGTGGATGGCCGAAAACGGCGAGCTGTTTTTCAAAGTGTTTTATACGCCGTGGTTCGATAAAAGCGACGGCCTATATCGCGGTCAGGCGCTCTTTCACGACATCCAAAGCTCCGCCTATCCCAAGGGCATGACCATTGCCGATTGCGTGCTGCTCAAACCTCTTTCCACAAACTGCCTCTACTATCGTGGCATGCAGGCGATGGCTAAGGCGTGTGAAAAATCCGGCCGGCCGGCCAATGAAAAGCAGCAGTGGCTGGATCGCGCCGCCGCGCTCAAAGTCGCCATCCAGAAGGAATTCACCAAGCCCGACGGCACGCTTGCTTATTACAAGGATCGCCATGGAAAACTCATGCTAAACCGCTCGGGCTATGCGACCGCCTTCGCCGTCATTTTCGGGATTGTGGAAGGCGATGCGGCCAAGGCGGCTTATGCGGGCTTTCCCACGCCCGACAATGGTATCCCGCTCTTCTTTCCGTTCATTGCTGACACCGACGGATCGGAGTGGCACAACCACGCCAGTTGGCCGTTCTGCGACACGTTCTTTCTGTGGGGGAAATCCATCGCCGACGGGCAAGATTACACCGACTACAACGCCGCGCTGCTCGCGCGCTCGGTGGGAACTGCCATCAAACCCAAGAAAGCGAAAGCGGATCAGGCGGAGGCCGATTCCTTCGGCTCTTTCCACGAATACATCACGCTACCGGACGGACTTATCAGCGGTTCCGGCCGCCAGCTCTGGTCCGCCGCCGCCTATCTCAACGTCTGCATCCGCGCCGGGCTCGTAGGGTGAAAAATAATGAACTTCCCACTATGATACGATTCCTCATTTTTCTTTCCGCAATCAGTGGATTAATTATCAACGCACAAGCCGATGATCGCCCTTCAATTGAGGTCGCCATCGCACCCACCAAGAAGATCAAGCTGTTCAACGGCCAAAGTTTTTCCGGCTGGACATTTGTTTCTAAAGATACGAACGAGCTAGCCGCAGCCATCTGGTCGGTGACCAACGGCGTCATCGCGTGTCAGGGCAAACCGAACGGCTACGCGCGGACCATCCAGACGTATCGCGATTACCAGTTGCATGTGGAATGGCGCTTCCCGGCCGGCCCTGGAAACAGCGGTGTTTTTCTCCATATCAATGCGCCGGACAAAGTTTGGCCGAACTGTCTGGAGGCGCAACTGCTGTCCGACAAAGCGGGCGATATCCGCTGCAACGGCGGCTCGCGCGTGCAGGAACTTACCTCGGACTCTCCCAAAGCCGTGCCCCACCGCCAGCCCAGCTCGGAAAAGTCCGTCGGCGAATGGAATGCTTGCGACATCGTGTGTCGCAGCAATCGCGTGGCGGTTCGCGTCAATGGCGTGCTGCAAAACGAAGTCACCGGGACATCGCTCACTTCCGGCGCGATTGGCTTGCAGGCTGAAGGCAAGCCGGTTGAATTTCGCAACCTATACATTGAACCCTTGCCGTGAATAGAACTAAGTCACATCAATTCCGAGTAACGGCGCACTACGGTAAAATCGGCGCGGTTTACTGGCACTTTCACTGGCACTTGACCGCTATCGCCTGCAAATAGCCCAATAAATCAGTATATTAAGCTGGAGGCGAGAGTCGGAATCG
>JBAXIY010000001.1:0-53779 GCA_037138135.1 Verrucomicrobiia bacterium | reverse complement strand
GTGCCGATTCTCTCCGAGAAGGCTGGTAAAGTTAAATTCCATGACATCATCGAAGGTGTGACGATGAAACAGGAAGTGGACGAAGCCACCGGCGAAGAATCCATGGTCATCATCGACCACAAAGAAGATTTGCATCCGCAGATCATCATGTCCGACGAGAAGGGCGAAGTCGTCGCGAACTACCCGATTCCCTCGGGCGCGCACGTCGTCGTCAACGAGAAGGACACCATTGTGCCCGGCACCCTCATCGCCAAGACCCCGCGTAAGCAGGCCAAGACCCGCGACATCACGGGCGGTCTCCCGCGCGTGGCCGAATTGTTCGAAGCCCGCCGTCCGAAAGACGCCTCCGAGATCTCCAAGATCGACGGTATCGCCGACTTCGGTCCCAGCGTGCGCGGCAAGCGCTGCGTGCTCATCAAAGACGCCGTCACCGGCCTGGAAGAGGAACACCTCATCCCGATCGGCAAACACGTCATCGTCTTCAAGGGCGACTTGGTCAAGAAAGGCCAGCAGCTCACCGAAGGCCCGATGGACCCGCACGAAATTCTGGACGTCTGCGGCCCGCAGGAATTGCAGGAACACTTGGTCAGCGAAGTGCAGGAAGTCTATCGTCTCCAAGGCGTGACGATTAACGACAAGCACATCGAGATCATCGTGCGCCAGATGCTCCGCAAGATTCGCGTCACCGAAACCGGCGACACCCAATTCCTCTGGGGCGAACAGGTGGACAAGCTGGAATTCGAAGCCGAAAACGAAGCCGTGGAGAAGAAGGGTGGCAAGCCGGCGGAAGCCGTGCCCGTGCTGCTCGGCATCACCAAAGCCTCGCTCGAGACCGACAGCTTCCTCAGCGCCGCGTCCTTCCAGGACACCACCCGCGTGCTCACCGAAGCCGCGACGCGTTCCAAGATTGATAGCCTCCGCGGCTTCAAGGAAAACGTCATCATGGGCCACATCATCCCGGCCGGCTCCGGCTTTGATATGTATCGCAAGGTCACGCTCGATCCGCTCGTCGAATTGCCGGAAGAACCGGAACCGACCGAAGCCGAAGCGACCGAAGCGGAAAATCCGCTGCTCGCCTAAGCTGAGCCCAAATTACACACGGCGTCCAACGAAAGTTGGACGCCGTTTTTGTTTTCTAAAATTTGGTAGGGCTGACCTGCGGGTCAGCCCAAATAAAAAGGGCGGCGCAGCAGCGCCGCCCTACCTTGATCAAGCATTACGGCTTTACGACGGAAATGACCAACGCGTCGGGCTGCAGGTATTTTTGCGCGGCGGCTTTGATCTGTTCCAGCGTCACGGCGTCGTATTTGGCATCGTCCAAATCCGCCCGTTGCCAGCCCAGCCCGTAAAGTTCATCCAACGCGGAAGTGGAAGCGAGGTTGCCGAGGTCGGCCCGCGCGATTTTCTTTTGGCCGATGATTTTGGCTTTGGCGCGTTTCAACTCTTCGGCGGTCAAACCTTCGGTGCGCAAGAGTTCGGCTTCCTTGAGCAATTCGGATTCGACCTCCGCAATCTTGGTCGGCTCGGTGCCGGTGTAGAACGCAAAGTAGCCGGGCACGAGGCCGGTAAAATTCTGCGCGCCGACGTAGTAAGCGAGGCCCAGCTGTTCGCGGATGCGCAAAAACAAACGCGAGCCGAGGTCGCTGCAACATTCCTGCAAGAGATCGAGCGCGTAACGGTCATCGCTGCCGAGCGTCGTGCCGGGAAACCCGATGACGAGGACGGCCTGCTTTTTGTCGCGCGTTTCTTCCACGCGAATTGGGAGATGGGAAGTTTTGGAGATAGGAGATGGGAGATGGGAGTTGGGGTTGCCCGATTTGCCATCTGCTATCTGCCATCTGCCAAATGCCTTTTCCACGGCGGCTTTGACGTCGCTCAACTTCACATCGCCAAAAATCGCGAGGACGCAATTGTTCGGCGCGGTGAGCTTGTGATGAAACTCTTGCAACGCGGCGACGGAAACTTTCCCGGCGGATTCTTCCGAGCCGAGCGAATCCAAGCCGTAGCCGGTCTCGCCGAACAGCGCACGGCGCATCGCGAGACTCGCGCTCTTGAGCAATTCATCTTTGCGCGAACGGATGCCGGCGATCTGGACTTCCTTTTCGCGCTCCAATTCGTCTGCCGGAAAAATGGGATTCAAGATGACGTCGGCGAGCAGGTCGAGGCCGGTCGCAAAATCTTCGCTCAACACTTCGGCGTTGATGCCGAAACTATTATTGCCGCCGTAGCTGTCAATGTGGCCGCCGACGGATTCGATCTCGGTGGCGATCTTTTCCGCGCTGCGCGTCTTGGTGCCTTTGATAAGCAGCTTGGCGAGCAACATGGTCGTGCCGTTGTTCGCGACGTTTTCGGCCAGCACGCCGCCTTTGAACACGGCGCGAAATTCCACGAACGGCAGGCGATGATCTTCCTTCACCAACAGCGTGAGGCCGTTCGGCAAAACGATTTTCTGGATGGTGTTGTTGGTGTTCTTCTCGACGTTCGCCTTGGCCTTGGGCGCAGCGCCTTCGGGCAGCAGCGCGTAAAGCGTGCGGTTTTCCGGCGTGAGATAATGGCGCGCGACGCGTTGCACATCCGCGAGCGTGACGTTTTTAACGGCGGCGAGATAACGCTCGGAGAAATTCAGGTCGTTCGCGGCGAGCCAGTTGCCGCCGAGATTTTGCGCCTGACCTTCCATCGTCTTGCGCGACGACAGCGTGGCGGAAATGAATTGTTTGATGGCCTTCTGCAATTCGTTGGCGGAGACGGAAATCATTTTTATTTTTTCGATCTCCGCGAGAATGGCTTTGTTCGCCGCTTCAAACTGGTCGCCATCCACGACGGCGCTGATGCCGAACAGTCCCGGCAATCCGGGGCTGTAAGTCCACGCGTCCACGTGATGCACGACGCCTTGCTTCTCGCGCACTTGCTGGAAGAGGCGCGAGCTGCGGCCGCTGCCGAGCAAAACGGAAAGCACATCGAGCACCGGCACGTCGACATGGCGCAGTTCCGGAATGTGCCACGCGAAATGCACGTGACCGAGTTCCACGGCGGATTCTTCGATGATTTCGCGCGCGGCGGTCTGCTTCGGTTCCAGCGGCAAGACGGATGGCGGCATTGCCTTGGATTTGCTGTTCGCGTAGGCGGTTTTGATTTGCGCGACGACTTCGTCATTCTTCACGTCACCGGCGACGACGAAGAAGACATTGTTGGGCGCATATTTTTCCGTGTAGTAATTCCGGATATCGTCCGGCTTCACTTCGTTGAAAATGTCGGGATAGCCGATGATGGTGAAGCGATACGGACTCTTGGTATAAGCCGTTTCAAACAGGCGGCGGCTCGCGCGGCGACCCGGATCGTCGTGGCACATGTCCATTTCGCGGCGGATGACATCCATTTCCTTGGCGAGTTCATCCGGCGGCAAATTCGCGTGCTGCATGATGTCGCACAAAATATCAATCGCCTTCACCGCGCCCGTGTTCGGCACGTCGATGTGATAAACGGTGCGATCGAAGCTCGTGTAGGCGTTCATATAACCGCCCGCTTCCTGCACTTCCTGATCAATGCGACTGCCCGCGCGCGTCGTCGTGCCTTTGAAGAGCATGTGTTCGAGGACGTGCGACAGACCTGCGCCCAGCCATTTGCCTTCGTGAATGCTGCCCGCCATCGCCCACGCTTGCGCACTGACCACCGGCGCGCTTTGGTCCTCGCGCACGATGATGACGAGGCCGTTTTCAAGCGTCGTAAGTTTGACGCCAGCAGGAATGGATGGAATGGGAGTAAAATCTTTGCTCATTACAGATAAAGTCGAACGGGAAGGGTATTCAGAAATGCGTTCGGGGCAATTCAAATTGGCAGAGCCCCAAGACCGCAAGCATGCCCGGCGGACTTGGAATTAAAAAACAGAAATCAGGAATGATCCTATTTCCCAACCGGTTTTGCTTGGGCGCTTGATTTTCTTTCCGGCCAAAAAGGTTTCTGAAAGGCCTCGGTAAAATCGTAACCGTTCTGAAAATCATCGCGCGAATCTTTTTCGGTGCGCGCCAGCAGGCTGATCTCAACCATGTTGAAGACAATTTCGCCGAAGTCCTTGCAATTAAAAATGCCCCATTCCTCGAAGACGGTCGCGGTCATCGGGCCGAACTGTTGCAACGCATATTGACGTAGACCATCGAGCAATTCCTGGCCGGTGACGTGGCGAACTTTGCCTTGATTTTCCCGCCCGACCAGTTTCTGGGTGAAATCAAGTGCCTCGCGCATGAACAAATAGGCGTCGCGATGAAAACGCGGATCGCGCGCGAGGATTTGCTCAACGGCTTCGTCAAAATTGACTTCTTGCATAGGTTAAAGTTTCACTGGCTGGCGGCTCGTCGTGTCTGGATGGGCGGTGCGATAATACTTCACGAACAACCCGGTCACGAGCAGCCCGATGACGATGCAAATGATGAATTGTTCCTGCTTCGTCAGCCAGTTCATGGCGATAATGTAGCTTAAATACGGCGAACGGCAACCATCGTGTGCGAATTACGAATTGCGAATTGTAAATGAAACGGCAAACTTCGTTGTGGTTGGCGTTTTGAAAATCGTCAATCGTAAATCAAAATCCTAAATTTGTCATGGCTGCCATCGGCAGATTTTCCAAAGGCAACGAAATCTTCCACGCCAAGGTCGTGGACGGAGAAATTTTTCGCGCCCACAGCGACATTTTTGGCGCGCCGACATTTGAACGCCAGCCGACGCCGCGCAAAGGTGTAAAGACGCTCGTGCCGGTCGTCCCCAGCAAAGTCATCGCCATCGGTTTGAACTACGCCGACCACGTCCGCGAGATGAAACGCGAGTTGCCGAAGGAACCGCTGTTTTGGTTCAAGGCCACGACGTCGCTGCTACCGGACGGCGGCAAGATTGAAATTCCTTTTCGCGATCATCGCACTGATTTCGAAGCGGAACTGGCCATCGTTATCGGGCGAAAAATCCGCAACGTCACGCCGACCACCGCCACCCGCTACATTTTTGGTTACACCGCCGCGCAGGACATCAGTGACCGCACCATTCAAAAAGCCGAATCGCAATGGGCGCGTTGCAAATCGTTCGACACCTTTACGCCGCTGGGTCCGTATGTGGAGACGATGATTGATCCGAATGAATTAAGCATCCAACAATTTCAAAACGGCCAGCTTCGGCAGAATTCAAACACGCGCGAACTGATTTTCAAGCCAGCGGAAATTGTCAGTTTTGTTTCCACCAATCTGACGCTGCTGCCCGGCGACGTCATCCTCACCGGCACACCGAGCGGCGTCGGGCCGATTCAGTCTGGCGACAAATTGGAAGTGCGCATCCAAGGTCTCGCCTCGCTCATCAATACGGTTAAGTAAACTGCCTTAAAACTTCAGCTTTCCGAGGAGGAATAGGTTAAAAGCTGGTCATATTTCGTAAATTCCCGCCGAGTCAAACGATAGTTATTCACAATTAGTAGCGCTACAAGGCTGGTTGTGCACAACATCTTGTGGTTTTCGCTTTACACCAACCACTAGCTTTGGTTGGCTAGTCCCAACAAGAATATGTATCTCAAAAATCTCACAGTTTTTGGTTTCAAGTCCTTCGCGGATAAGACCGCACTGAATTTTCAGCCCGGGGTGACGGCCATCGTCGGACCAAACGGCTGCGGGAAGTCCAACGTCTCGGACGCCATCCGTTGGGTGCTTGGTGAGCAGTCGGCCAAAGCCCTGCGCGGCGGCGAAATGGCGGATGTTATTTTCAACGGCACGGACGGCCGCAAACCGATGGGCATGGGTGAAGTTTCGCTCACGCTCGGCGGTGTCGGTGAAGAAAGCCTGAAGGCGGCGGGCGTGGAAGTTTCTTACGATGAAGTTACTTTGACCCGCCGGATTTTTCGCGACGGCGGCAGCGAATATTTTTTGAACCGCACACCGTGCCGGTTGAAGGACATCCAGCAACTGTTCATGGGCACGGGTGTTGGTCGCACGAGCTACAGCATTTTGGCTCAAGGTCACATCACGCAGATCCTCTCCAGCAAGCCGGAAGACCGCCGGATGATTTTTGAGGAAGCGGCGGGCATCACGAAATTCAAATCACAGAAAAAAGAATCGCTGCGCAAGCTGGAATACACCGAGCAAAATCTGTTGCGCATCGCCGACACGATCAAGGAAGTGAAACGCCAGATTGGTTCACTCCAACGGCAGGCGGGCAAGGCGCGGCGCTATAAACAGATTTCGCAAGAGCTTCAACATTTGGAAACGCAGTTGGCGCGCCATCAGTTCGACGTCTTGCAAGGCGAAATTTCCGAACGCGAAACAACGGTGGAAAAATTGCGGAACGAAATTGAAACCGGCGCCAATGACGTGCTGCGTTTTGAAAATGAAATTTCCCAATTGCGCGAACTGCTGTCCGATCTGGAACATCAGGTCGCGACACAACAGCAGCGCGGTCTCGAATTGAAGGCGAACATTGACCGCCACGAAAGCCGCATCCAGTTCAACGAGGAACGGCTGGCGGAAATTGAAGCCCAAAACGCCAAGGCCCTCGCGGAGATCGCGCAGGCGGAGGAACGCTGTCACGCGGCCTCGAGTGAATTGTTGTCTGTGCAGGAACGTCTGGCGGTTGCTGAGGCGGCGCTGGAGCAGCATCGTGAGAGTTTGCAGGCCAAGCGCGAGGGTTTGCAGCAAATCGAAAACAGCCAGCGCGAAAATCAGGAGCGTTTTCGTCAGGCGCAAGCCAGCGCGTTTGCGGCCGCGCAGGATTTGTCGCGCCTCCGCAATGAAATCACCGCGCTGGATTTACAGAAGCAAGGCAACTTGGTGCGCCTCGAAAAATTATCAGCGGAAAAAATCCAGTTGGAGGTGGAGCGCACCGGCTTGGATGTGCGTTTGCAGGAATTCACCGCCAGTGTCGAAGTGGAAAAGCTGAATGTCGCCACGACGCGCGGTTCCGTCGAGCAACGTCAGAATCGTTTGCGCGAATTACAAACCGAACTTCAAAATGCCTCGACCGAGCAGGACAAATTCCTGCATCAACAATCCGACAAACGTTCGCGCCTGACGGTGCTGGAGCAATTGGAAGGCTCGCACGAGGGCTTTGACGCCGGCGCGGTGGCGGCATTGCGCCAATCACGTTCGGTCATCGGCTCGCTGGCGGATCGCATTCGCGTGCCAGATCAGTTTGTCACCGCCGTAGAAAATGCCCTCGGCCATAACTTGCAACTTGTTTTGACCGAGCAAACGTCCTCTGCACAGGAGATTCTCGCGGAACTCAATACCAACAAGTCCGGTCGCGCGAGCATCGCGGCTTTGGCCATCCAACAGTATCAAGACGAAAAGCAACTCGCCTTCGCCGGCGAAATGGCGCCCGCTGAAAAGACCGATTCGCAAGTCTGTTTGCCGCCCGGGAAAATTGTCCATGCGATGAGCGTGATTCACGCCGAGCCGCAGGTGGAGCCGCTGTTGAAATCGCTTTTGGGTCGCACCTTCATCGCAGCCGACCTCGACACCGCGACGGCGCAAATCCAGAACGGCCATGCGGGCTGCGATTTTGTGACGATGGGTGGCGAATTGCTGAACCGCCACGGCATTTACACCGGCGGTTATTTGAGCAAGGGCAGCAATGGCAAAGCGCCGTCGTCGATCCTTGGCCGCAAAAATCAGATTGCGGAACTACAGGCGGAGTTGAACGAACTGCAAAAGCTCGTCGAGGATGCCAGCCGGAAACGCGGTGAACTGTTGAGCGAGCAGACGGAGTTGCAGGCGAGCTTGCAGCAGGCGCAAACGGAATTGCGCGTGCAGGAAGTGGCGATCGCCACGCGCGAAGGCGAGTTCAAGGCGTTGCAGAATTCAAATCGTTTGCTGCACCAGAAGATTGAGACCGTTGTGTTCGAAGTGCAAAGTCTCGCGGCGCAGGAAGCCGAAGGTTTGCAGAAGCGCGAGGCGCTTACCGCGAACTTGAATGAACTCGAAACGCGCGAAAAATCCGCGCAGGAGCAGCTCGCCGCGCTCACGGCGGAATTAGAAAATCTCCGGCAGCAGCGCGACGCCGCAAACACGGCGTTGACCGAGAGCAAAGTGGCGCTTGCCTCGGATGAACAACTGGCTTCGTCCTTCAAACTGCAACTGACTTCGCTTGAACAGCGCATCCGCGAGTTGTCCCAGATTGTCGAATTGCGCAAGAATGAGTGTTCCTCGTTCATTGCGCGGCAGGAGCAGGCGCAGACGGAGATTCAGGATTCACGCAGCCAGATTGAACGGTTGCAACATGAGCGCGCGCAGGTCAGCGAGCAGACCGCTGAATTGGTCGGGCGCAAAAATGCGCAGGATGGCGAGATCGCCACGCGCGAAGAAAGTTTGCGCGGCCAGCGCAGCCGGTTGACGGAAATTCAAAATCAGCGCGGTGCGGTGGAAGTGGAATTGGCGCAAAAGAACATGAGCGTCCAAAACCTGCGCGAGAAGGTGCAGCAAAAATATCATCTGAATCTCGACGACATCCGCAGCGAATGCATCACCATCACGCATGCCGACGAAGGGCCGGCGCAGGTTGAGACGCTTACACCCGAGCAGATGGCTGAAGCGGGCGTGGGCACGGATTGGAACGCGGTGAACGAACAGGTCGCCGCGCTGCAACAGAAGATTGATGAGATGGGTCCCGTCAATCTCGTCGCCATCGAGGAATACGAAGAGACCGAGCAGCGCCACCAATTTCTCACCACGCAGCATGATGATCTGGTGAACGCCAAAACGCAGTTGCTCGAAGTCATCAACCGCATCAACACACAGACGCGCCAGATGTTCATCGACACCTTCGAGAAGATCCGCGACAACTTCCGCGCGATGTTTGTGGACGTGTTCGGCGGCGGCAAAGCGGACTTGATTTTGTCCGACGAAAACGACGTGTTGGAATCCGGAATCGAAATTGTCGCGCGCCCGCCCGGCAAGCAGCTTCAAAGTATTTCGCTCTTGTCCGGCGGCGAACAGACGATGGTCGCTGTCTCGCTGTTGTTCTCCATTTATCAGGTCAAGCCCAGTCCGTTCTGCGTGCTGGACGAATTGGACGCGCCGCTGGATGAATCCAACGTCATCCGCTTCGTGAAAATTTTGCAACGGTTCATCGCGCACTCACAGTTCATCATCATCACGCACAACAAACGCACTATCGGCATGGCAGATATTCTCTACGGCGTGACGATGCAGGAACACGGCGTGAGCAAGATTGTCAGCGTGAAGTTCCACAAGGCGGACGATCAGCCGCATCTCGTGCCCGCGCTGGCAGGAAGCTGACGGGAAATTACTTTTGCCAACCGGAGAAGATGATTAACCGCGAACCACGCGAAATACGCGAACCGGGGCAAGATGGGGTTTTCCCCTTTCGCGTGGTTGGCGTATTTCGCGGTTAAAGTCTTGCCAGCCTTCAGTCACCACGAATAATGCACGGTGTAGGTCACGGTCTTTTCTTCGTCGGGCTTGACGGGGATGCGGAACTCGATGGTCTGCGCATCTTTCTTCACGAAGTCGTCGGACTTGGCGGTGAGGCTCCAATTGCTCCAGCGGTAGAGATGTTCCACCACGCGGATTTCCACGGCGTCGGTTTTCTTGCGGTTGCGCAGCTTGATCTCGAAGGTTTCATCCATCCACTTATCGCCGCGATCCACTTTGAAATCCGTCTGCTTGCGTTCGCCCACGAGGTCGAAGGCGTTGCCGGTGGTGATGCGGACGGTTTCGTTGCGCGGCGTATGGTCAATGGTGTTCTCGCCGACGAATTGTAACTGGCCGTCGGCATCGCGGCGATAGAAGCGCAGCTTGCCAGCGGGCAGGGCGATACCAAGCTGGTTGGTCTCGGCGTTCTTGAACTCGCGCTGGACGATGATCTTCTTGTTGTCGCTCTGGCCGTAGCCGCGATCGTAGTTCAGGCCATAAAACTGATAACCTTCCGCGCCGTCATAGACGTAGAGGGTTGGTGCCGACATTTTTTCCGCGTGAACAAATTCAACTTGCTTCGTCTCGTGGTCGTGCAGCGTGGTCGCGCGCGCGATGGAATAGAGATGGAATTCGTCGAAGGCTTTTTCGGTGACGGCGGGGGCGGCTTCGTCCATGGCCATGGACATGGCTTTTGCTCTCATTCCGCCGAGCATTGTCAAATGCGGCGGCTGGATTTTATTTACGTCACCCGCCATGAGTTTGATTTTCGCATTCTCAAACGTCTTGCCGCTGTTGTTGTTCATCGTGATCCAGCCGACGAGGTCGCACTGGTCGCCTTTCTCCGGCGAAACGAGATTGTAACTCGCGCTCCAATCGAAGCCGGCGGTGACGTAGCCGACCTCGGCGTCGAAGCTGCCGGGCTTGTCCGATTGCAACAGCCAGTCGAAGGCGGGTTTGAGAATCGTGTCGCTGCCGAGATCGGGAAACAACGGCTGGCCGGGCAAGGTGAATTGTAATTTGCCATTCACCTCGATGATGGGCTGCGTGAACGCACCGCCGGGAACGAAACCGCTGCGGACAATTTTTCCGGGAATGAGTTCGCTGACTTGCGTGCTGTCCTTCATCCGCACTTTTTCAAAATCAATCGTCTTGCCTTCGAATAGCGAGAGGAGCAATTCCTGCGAGACGGGGTCGTTGCGATAATTTTGTTCGAGGATTTGCAGCGAATGTTTGCCCGCCGGATCGCGCAGGATGACGGAGTCCGGCTCGACCTGCGCGGTGGCACCGGAGTAAACGACGGCGTTCGCGCCGGACTTGAGGTCCAGCGGCACGGTATCGCGCACGACGGCGAAGTTCTGGTTGTAGATGGTGAGCGCGGGTTCGGCGGTGGCGGAAAGCGCGGCGGCGAGGAGCAGGGCGGCGGTGATTTTCATATGGGGATTAGTCAACGGACTGATGGTTGCGTTCAATCTCTACTTCCGGCGGCGACTGTAAAGCAAATTCCAGATTGTGCGGGTGCTGTCCTAATCTCAATCGTAATCTCTTTATATTGCCGATTAGGATTAAGAGTAAGATTATGATTAGGACACTACCATTGTGCGCCAGAAATTGACACCGTCGCTCCGCGTCTCTAGCCTTGCGCGATGTCTCGACTGCCGTTTGAACTATTTTTGGCGCTGCGTTATCTGCGGCCCAAACGGACGTTTGTATCGGTCATCACGCTCATCTCCATCGTCGGCGTCGCGCTCGGCGTGGCTGTCCTCATCATCGTCATCAGCGTCATGAGCGGGTTCGATCACGATTTGCGCGACAAGATTCTCGGCTTCAACGCGCACCTCACGGTTTCCAAATCCGGTGAGACGATGAAAGATTACGCGGCAGTGGCCAAAATCGTTGCCCAAAACAAAAATGTGCGTGGCGTCTCCCCCTTCGTCTTTGGTCCCGTGCTCGTGGAGACGCAGGGCGATACCAATCACGCTTCGCTGCAAGACGCGCCGATGTTGCGCGGCAGTGATCCGGCGACGGAAGCCAGCGTCAGCAAATTGCCCGAGCAAATGGTGGAAGGGAAATTCGACTTGAGCGGCCGCGGCCTGATTGTCGGCACGGACTTCGCGAACAATCTGCGTTTGTCCGTTGGTGATCATCTGTCGATTTATTCCGCGCGCGAAATCAAGAAGATGAAAGCCGCGCACGACAAACACCAGGACGAAGCGATTCTGCCCGACGATTATGAGGTGCGCGGAATTTTCCAGACCGGCTGGAACGATTACGATTCCCGCGTCATCGTCGCCTCGCTTGAAAACGCGCAGGATTTGTATGACCTCGACGAATCCGTGCACGGCCTCTTCGTGATGATCAACGATCCGTATCAAGCCGCCGTGGTGAAACGACAGTTGATTGATGCGTTGCACAGCGAGTATTACGTCTCGACGTGGATGGAACAGAATTCCGGCATACTCAACGCGCTCGTTGTGGAGAAGAACGTAATGTTTTATTTATTATTCTTCATCGTGCTGGTTGCGGCGCTGTGCATCCTGAGCGCGCAGATTACGTTCGTCATCCAGAAGACGCGCGAAATCGGCATGCTCAAGGCGCTCGGTGCGTCGCGGCTGCAAACGTCCGGCATCTTTCTATTTCAGAGCGCCATCATCGGGGTCATCGGCGTGGCGTCCGGTTTTGCTTTGGGAATGTTGGCGCTGGCGTATCGCAATCAATTTCTCCATTTCATGAATCGCGTGACGGGCTTTGAATTATTTCCCGCGTCGGTCTATGGCTTGGGCGAATTGCCCGCAATTATTTTACCGCGCGACGTTGCGATCATTTGCATCAGCTCATTTATCATCTGTATCATCGGCGGCGTGCTGCCGTCGATTCGCGCGGGGCGGTTGAAACCGGTGGAGGCTTTGCGCTATGAGTGAACTGCTCCTGTCCGCGCGCGGACTCACCAAAACCTACGTCATGGGCAAGCGCTCGCTCGAAGTGTTGCGCGGCGTGGATGTGGACATCGCGCGTGGCGATTTTCTCGCATTGCGCGGCGCGTCCGGCGCCGGCAAAAGCACGTTGCTCCATCTCATCGGCGGCCTCGACACGCCGAATACCGGCGAAATTATATTCAATGGACAAAGTTTTACTGACTTCTCCGAAAGCAAACTGACGGACTTCCGCAATCGGCGCGTGGGTTTTATTTTCCAAGCCTATCATCTCTTGCCGGAATTGACCGCGCTGGAAAATGTCTGTCTGCCCGCGCGCATCGCGCGCATCGCCGTTACCACCGCGAAACAGCGCGCGACGGAATTGCTCACGCGCGTCGGTCTCAAAGACCGGCTCGACCACAAATCTTCCGAGCTATCCGGCGGCGAACAGCAGCGCGTCGCCATCGCCCGCGCGCTCATCAACGAACCGGTTTTACTGCTCGCCGACGAGCCGACGGGTAATCTGGATTCCCGCACCGGCGGCGAAATCATGGAGTTGCTTCAAAGTTTGCGGACGGAAAAACAAACCACGCTCGTCATCGCCACGCACGACGCCAAAGTCGCTGCGCTTGCGCCCCGCGTGATTGAACTCGTGGATGGTCTCATCGCCACGGCTTAATCCCATGAGCCGCGATTACTGGGAAGCCCGTTACCAAGCCGCCGATATGCCGTGGGAAAAAGGCGCGCCATCGCCCGGCCTCGTGGATTTTCTTGCCGCCAATCCCCAGCTTAAACACGGAACTGTTTGCGTTCCCGGCTGCGGCAGCGGTCACGATGTGCGCGCGTTCGCACAAGCGGGCTTTGACGCTTTTGGTTTTGACCTCGCGCCGAGCGCGATTGCTTCCGCTGAGGCAAAAACGAAAGCAGCTGGCCTCAATGCCACCTTCGCGCTCACGGATTTTCTGCGTGATGAACCGCCGCAGAAATTTGACTGGTTGTTTGAACACACTTTGTTCTGCGCCATCCAACCTTCGGAACGCGACGAATATGTCCGCGCCACGCTGCGCTGGCTTAAACCCGGCGGGAATTATCTCGCGGTGAATTATTTTCTGACCGATCCGGACGGTCCGCCGTTTCCGACCACGCGCGATGAACAGCTGGAGCGGTTTTCGCCGCACTTTGAATTGCTGGCGGATTGGACGCCACGCTCGTATCCGAATCGCACGGGCTTGGAGCGCATGTTCCATTGGCGGCGGTCCTTGCGGACGGCCACCATTGATTAATAGCACAAGAAGATTATTATTTGGCCATGCTCGATGATCGCGACTACATGCGACAACCGGAAGCCAACGCCCCGCGTTGGTCGCCGCGTTTTGGTATCCAATGGTCGTGGACCGTCGTGTTGCTTGTGGCGTATGCGGCGGTTTTCATCATCGGCCTCATCGCGGAAAAGTTTTTTCCGAACAATAATTTCTTTGGCGGCCATCCGATTCCGACCAAAGACGGTCTGGAAATTTTCCCCGGCTATCTGCCGTTAAGTGTTGAAGGTTTGCGCCACGGTTACGTCTGGCAGTTGGTCACGTATCAATTCCTGCACGCCGGCTTGATGCACATTCTCTTCAACAGTTGGGCGATTTATATGTTCGGGCGTGAAGTGGAAGCGATGCTCGGCGGCAAAAAATTTCTGACGCTGATGTTTTCCAGCGGCATCGTCGGCGGCGTGTTTCAGATTCTCGTCGCGCTCGTGTGGCCGCAATACTTCGGCGGTCCGGTTGTCGGCGCGTCGGCTTGTGCGTTTGGTCTCGTGGCCGCGTTCGCGATGATGTTTCCTGAACGCGAACTGACACTGCTGATTTTCTTTTTCATTCCCGTGCAGTTGCGCGCGAAGACGTTGCTCATCGGTTCGGCGGTATTGGCGGTCGCGGGCATCGCATTCCCCATGGACAACGTCGCGAACGCCGCGCACCTCGGTGGCATGGCGATGGGGTGGTTCTTTGTGCGGAAAATTTTGCAGGGCGACTGGTCGCGACTCGAAGGCGCGCTACGTCCGGCGGAAAAATTCGCTCCGCGTCGTCCCGTTTTGGAACCGCTCGCAGAAAAACCGGCAGCTGGTTTCGTGGAAAGTGAAGTGGATCCTATCCTCGACAAAATTTCCGCCCACGGCATCCAAAGCCTCACGCCGCGCGAACGGGAAATTCTCGAAACCGCCCGCAAGCACATTAAACGCTCTTGAATCCGGGCCACGACAACTCGGTCGGCCAACGCCGTCACGCGATGCAGATGCTTGTGTTTTGCACCTTGCTGTGGTCGTTGAGTTTTCCGGCGATGAAAGCCCTCGCGCTCACGCAGCAAAATCTTTTGCCGCAATCCGGTAGTTGGTTTTTCACTTCGTTGAGCGTGTGTTACCGCTTCGGCATTGCAGGACTGCTGTTGTTGCCGTTCGCGTGGCGACAACTGCGGTCATTGCGAAAACTGGAAGTGGAGCAGGGGATGTTGATTGCGTTCTTCGGTGGCGTGGGGATTTTATTTCAGATGGATGGGCTCGCTTACACGTCGGCCTCCACGTCGGCTTTTCTCACGCAAGGTTACTGCGTCTTTCTGCCCATCTGGCTCGCGCTCGTGCATCGGCAATGGCCGTCGCTCAAAACTTTTTTGTGCGTCGTTCTGGTTGTTTTTGGCGTCGCTGTGTTGGCGGAAATTAATTTCCATTCGTTTCATCTCGGTCGTGGCGAAATTGAAACGCTCATCGCGTCCTTTTTGTTCACCGGCCAGATCCTGAATCTCGGAAATCCGCGCTATGCCGCGAATCGACCGCTCTGTTTCACCGTCGTGATGTTGCTCGGCACCGCGCTGGTGAGCGCCCCGCTCGTGTGCGTCACCGCGCCCGCTGCCGCCGCGTGTCTGCGCGCCTACGCGTCACCCGCGGCGTGCGGTTTTCTGGCCCTCATCGTTGTGTTTTGCACGCTCGGCGCGTTCATGGTGATGAATGTCTGGCAGCGTCACGTCACCGCGACCGAAGCTGGCTTGATTTATTGTTCGGAACCGGTGTTTGCAAGTTTGCTGGCGTTGTTTCTGCCGGCAATTTTTTCCAGTTGGGCGAACATTCATTACGCGAATGAAATCCTTACGTTGCGTTTACTCGTTGGCGGTGGATTGATCACTGCGGCGAACGTATTGCTGCAATCACCGTGGCTTGAACCGCGTTCAGCCAACCGGTGAGGCTAACAGTTCAGGCTTTTTAATTTCGCTGTTTTCATTTTTAATGAGTAAATGATTACGCGTTATTCGCGCCCCGAAATGCGGGCAATTTGGACCGACGAAAATAAACTCAAGATCTGGCTGCAAATCGAATTGCTCGCCAGCGAAGCGCTGGTGAAGGAAGGCGTCGTTCCCGCCAGAGATTTCAAAAAGATCAAAGCCGGCTGCGATAAATGGTTTGCTGACTTGCCCGGCCTCGTCGCGCGTCAGAAGGAACTCGAAAAAGTTCTTAATCACGACGTCATCGGTTTCACCACCGCCGTTGCCGAAGCCATCAACGACAACGCCAGCCGCTGGTTTCATTTCGGGCTGACGAGCAGTGACGTGGGCGACACCTGTTACGCCGTGCAGATGCAGCAATCCGCGGACATTTTGATTGCGGATGTCAAAAAACTTTTGCCAGTTATCGCTCGCCGAGCGAAGGAACACAAGTTCACGCCGTGCATGGGGCGTAGTCACGGCATTCACGGCGAGCCGACGACTTTCGGCTTGAAGATGGCACTCATGCATGACGAATTCAAACGCGCTCTCCGCCGCCTTGAAGCCGTTCGCAATGTCGTTGCCGTCGGCAAGATTTCTGGCGCCGTCGGCACCAGCGCGCATCTCTCGCCGCGCGTCGAGGCTTACGTCTGCAAGAAGCTGGGCATTCAACCCGCGCCCATCGCCACGCAAGTGGTGCAACGCGACATCCACGCCGAGTTTCAACTCGCGATGGCCCTTGTCGGCGCGAGCATTGAGCGCTGGGCGGTTGAGTTCCGCCATCTGCAGCGCACCGAAGTGCTCGAAGCCGAAGAGCCGTTCACCAAAGGCCAGAAAGGCAGCAGCGCCATGCCGCACAAACGTAATCCCATCACCTGGGAACGGCTCACCGGCCTCGCGCGTGTGTTGCGCGGCAACGCGATGGCGTCGCTCGAAAACGTGGCGCTGTGGCATGAACGCGACATTTCCCATTCGAGTGTCGAACGGATTATTTTCCCCGATTCCTGCACGCTGCTGGATTATATGTTCGGCCTGCTCACGCGCTTGATGGACGGCATTGTCGTTTATCCGGCGAACATGAAGAAGAATCTCGGTTTGAGTCTGGGCATGTGGAATTCCCAAACCATCCTGCTCGCGCTCATCAAAAAGGGTCTCACGCGCGAAGCCGCCTATAAGATTTGTCAGGACGCCGCCATGAAAACGTGGGAAGTGAAACACGCGGGCCGCGACGACGCTGACTTTGTGGAACAGCTCAAGCTGGATCCGCAAGTGGTGAAACTGTTCAAGAACGGTGAGCTTGAAAAACTCTGCTCGCTGGATTTTCATTTCAAGGAAGTGAACAATCGGTTTAAGAAACTGGGTTTGTAATTTTTCAAATCGCTGTGGGCTTTTAAAAGGATTAGCTGATGAGGTTGATTGAGGAAACCCCTGTTCGCTTACCGGCGTCTTCTGATTAGTTATGCCCCGCAATTTGAAGCAACTCATCTGGATGCTGCCGCTGTTAATAGCCGGCTTGGTGGCGGTGCTAGGTTGGTGGGGCAATGCCCGGTTGCGTGCAACGGTTGAGACCGAGTTGAAAGCGCAATTGACCGCGACGTTGAATGCGAACGTCACCGCCTTGGGCATCTGGAGCACCAATCAAACCCGGCTAGCCACTTCGTTGGCTGAAGATTCAACGGTGCGGACAATTGCCTGCCAGATCTTCCAGTCGTCACCATCGACCCGGCGAAATTTCCAACCGGCACCAGAGCAGGAGCAATTCATCAAGGATCTTCAGCCGCGTTTGAGTCACCTTGGCTACCAAACCGCTCAGTTGGTGGACACGAATTTTCTGGTCGTAGCCAGTTCTCAACGCGTTCAGCGGATGGGTAATGCGATGGTGTCCGATGCCCATACCAATAAATTTGCCGATTTGTTTGCTTCTGGCGAACCAGTCATCATCACCCCGTTTAAACCGGAAATGTTGATGCAACATCAGGGCGCCCGAAAAATACTCGGTGCCGCTCGCACGAATGACTTGCGCCGGCTCAATCGTCAACCGCCGGCGCTCACCGGCTGGGCGCGACGCGGTGACGTCACCTTGATGCAGGTGGCGGCACCCGTGCATGATTCGGCGGATGTCATCGTCGGGGCGCTGGCTTTAATCATCAATCCGGACAAGGAATTTTCGCGGATTCTTTCGGTCGCTCGGTCGGGAGATTCCGGTGAGACTTACGCGTTTGACCAGACTGGATTGATGATTTCCCACAGCCGTTTCGACCCGCAGTTAAAACAGTTGGGACTGCTGGAGACGACAAATGAAACTTCCGCGTTGAACCTTCGCCTGCATGATCCAGGTGGCGATCTGACGAAAGGTTTTCAGCCGATTGAAACCAACTCGGCGGCTCGTCCTTTGATCGGTTTGGTCGCCGGTGCGGTGGAGGACGAGTCAGTCATGCACTTGGAACCGACGCGTGATTATCGCGGCGTGCCAGTGGTGGGCGCGGCTTGCTGGCTGCCGCAATTCGGCTTCGGTGTGGCGACGCAGATGGACGCGAACGAAGCTTATCGTCCGTTGCGGGTGCTACAATTGATCTTCGTCGTGTTGGTTTTGTTTCTCCTCCTCTGTGCCACGGGACTTTTTCTTTTTGCTAATCTCACTTGGCGCCGACGCTTGAGTGAGGCAGAGCTGAAGTTGAAACAATTGGGCCAATATACCTTAGAGGAAAAAATCGGTGAAGGCGGTATGGGCGTGGTTTATCGCGCCCGCCACGCGCTTCTGCGCCGCGACACCGCCATTAAATTGCTCCTACCAGACCGTGCCGACTCGCTCGCCATCGCGCGCTTTGAACGGGAAGTTTGTCTGACCTGCCAGCTCACGCATCCAAACACGATTCAGGTATATGATTACGGCCATACGCCCGATGGAATTTTTTATTATGCCATGGAATTTTTGCGTGGTTTGAATCTGCACGAGTTGGTGGCCCGTTACGGCCCGCAACCGGAAAGCCGGGTGGTTTACATCCTGACGCAAATTTGCGATTCCCTGATTGAGGCGCACGGACTGGGGTTGATCCATCGTGACCTCAAACCGGGAAATATATTTCTATGCCGACGTGGCGGTCTGGCCGACTGCGTCAAAGTGCTCGACTTCGGTTTGGTTCAGGAAGTCCGCACCGATTCGGCTGAAGTTACTTCTGCGGACGGCGAGTTCATGATCGAAGGCACGCCGTGGTTCACGCCGCCGGAAGCCATCAATGGTTCCGCGCCGATTGATGCGCGCAGCGATCTCTATGCGCTCGGCGCGCTGGGTTACTATTTATTAACGGGCCAATATATTTTTGACGCCGAGACCGTCGAGGAAATCTTTGAGAAACAAATTTCGGAACTTCCGGTTCCGCCTTCACAACGAACTTTAAACCCGATTCGTCCAGAGTTGGAAAAAATTCTTTTGGGCTGTCTGGAAAAAATCCCCGCCGCGCGGCCAGCCTCCGCTAGTGAATTACGGACGATCTTCCTGGCGAGCCCCCAAGCTGCAGAGTGGACGCCGGAATTGCGACAAGCCTGGTGGAACACTTATGAAGTTCAGCCGCCGGCTAGCTCGGAAGCAGCAACGTCAGAATTCACGCCCATGGCGACCGTGAGAATTGATTTGGCCAGCCGGATGGAATAGCACTTAAACGTGCGGAAGATTTTTATCGAATTTCACGCGTTGCTTTATTAGGCTGCGCCCCATGTATTCACCCGCTGCTACTCGTTATGATTCCCCCGGCATTTATCGTCGCTGTGGTCGTTCTGGTCTGCGTTTGCCGCTGATTTCGCTGGGCTTGTGGCATAATTTTGGTGAGCCAGATGCCTACGAGAATGCTCGCGCCATTGCGCTGCACGCGTTCGATCTCGGCATCACTTGCTTCGACCTCGCGAATAATTATGGCCCGCCGGACGGCGCGGCGGAAACCACCTTCGGCAAGATTTTGCAGCATGACCTCCGTCCGTGGCGCGATGAAATGATCATCACGACGAAGGCGGGTTATTACATGTGGCCTGGGCCGTATGGAGAATGGGGTTCGCGCAAATATCTTTTGGCATCGCTCGACCAATCACTCAAACGGATGGGTTTGGAATATGTGGATATTTTTTATTCGCACCGGTTCGATCCGGAAACTCCGCTCGAAGAAACCATGGGAGCTGTCGCCCACGCGGTAAAAAGCGGCAAGGCGCTTTATGCGGGCATCTCGAATTATCCCGCCGCCGAAGCGTTGCGCGCGGCAAAAATTCTGCGCGAACTCGGCACACCGTGCCTAATTCATCAGGCGCGCTATTCCATGCTGGATCGTTGGGTGGAACCGGAGTTGCTGGCCGCGCTGGAAGCGGAAGGCATCGGCTGCACGGCGTTCTCGCCACTCGGCAAAGGTGTTTTGACCGACCGCTATTTTAAGGGCATCCCGGCTGATTCACGCGCCGGTCACGACCAGCGGTTCCTTCGTCCTGCCGACATCACGGACGCCGTGATTGCCAAGGCTAAAAAACTGAACGACCTTGCCCAAGCGCGCGGTCAAACGCTCGCGCAAATGGCGCTGGCATGGGTGTTGCGGCATAATGTGGTGACCAGCGCGCTCATCGGCGCGAGCAAGGTGAGTCAGGTGGATGATTGCGTTGGCGCAACCAAGAATTTGAATTTCACCGGCGAAGAGTTGGCGCAAATCGAAAATATTCTCGCGGCGTAAAATGGTTTCATCGCCGCTGGAAAGATTAGTTCCTACGGCGAGGAATTGATTTTAGATTGTCGGATTCCGCTGTCGCGAAACGCCAGCAGAAAATACCCCAGCGCGGTTGCTACGGCGGCGGACAACATTCCCCAGAACAGCCGCCAGTCTGTGTGGCCGGACGTGGTGCAGGCGTTGAACCACCAGCCGCTGCCGAGGTAGCCTGTGAGGTTGCCCACTCCACCGTTTAGCAAGGTCAGCAAGGCTTGCGCCCGGTTGCGCCAGTCCGGTGCGATGTTTTGGTCGAGGAAGATTTGCGCCGTGATGAACACCAATACGAAGGATGCGCCGTGCAACGCCACGCCGACCAGTAGCGAGGTTTTTGTGTCCATGGCGCTAAAGGCAAACCGCACCACGCCGAGGATTAGGCCGCTGGCAAAAATCCATTTCAACCGCCGGTTCACCAGCAACCACGCTAGACTGAACATGGCAAAGAGTTCGGTGACTTGCGCCAGACTCATCCACGCGCTGGTATGGCTGAAGCCGAGGTCGTGCAAATGCGTCGGTGCATACGGATAAAAGGCCGCAATGGGAATATTGAACAGCGTGGTGACAATGAAGATGACGCGCACGTCCCGGTTTTTCAGCAGGTTAAGGGCGTCGAGGCCAAGACGTTCGTGCCAAGATAAATGGGCGGCGGCAGACGGGATTTCTAGCGTCGGCAGGAAAAATGTGAACGCGGCCACCAGCAGCCAGACACCAGCACCGAGATAGCCGGCATTCGTGGAGCGGTCGAGACTCAGCGCGCCGATGAGAAGTGCACCACACATCCAGCCGAAGGTGGCGAGCGCACGGACGGCGCCAAATTCTTTTTTGGCATCCTCCAATCGGGCAAACACGAGCGCCGTGGAAATGCTGAACATCGGGGCATAGGCGAGATAGAAAATCTGGATTAGAAGCAAAATCAGCCATGCATTCCAGGAATGTTGAATCGCGGTGCTGATGAAAACCATGAGCGTGGCGGTAGCCAGTGCGAGCCAGCGCAAGATGGTGGCGGGTGAGACATGGCGATCAGCCATTGCCCCAAACACCAACGGCGAAATGAAAGCGGCCAGAGCGGAAGCGGCAAAAGCGTAGGGTTTGATTACGTTCAGTCCGTGTGCGTCTAGGATGCTGCCGAGCGGCACGAACCAGATAGCCATGCCGGAGGCTTGGATGAAAAATAGAATCATCAGCTCGGCATACTCGGCTTTGCGCAACGCTTTAAACACGGGCAGGGAGAATAGCAATCCGGCTGAAAAACAAAAGCCAGGCGGGGATGATGTTGTCAGCCGTAAACGAGGAGCCGGTGTAAACTAAAATTACCCGCACAGGTAGCGTTATCGCCACGGCGTGCGGGTAAAGAGATTACGAGAGCGACGGTTACTTTTTCTTGGCGACCGGCTGGACAGCCTTTATGGAGATGGCCAAGCGTGATTTCTTGCGGTTGGCGGTGGGGCGGGTAATGGCCCCAACTTTCACAGCTTTGTCGTAAGCGGAGTGAACGCCGGGGAGGAGCTTGATGGCATCCTCGGTTTTGCCAGCGACGACGGCGGCGCGGAATTCTTTCTCGGTGCGGCGCAACTTGGATTTGACGCGGCTGTTCTGGAGGTTTTTGCGTTGGCTGTTACGCATCCGGCGTTCGGCTGACTTAGTGTTCGGCATAATTTATAAATCGATCAATTGATTTGCTAAAGAGCCGGAGAGCCTAATGAAATAAGCGGGAATGTCAACGGCGAAAAAATGGTCAAGGTGCTGCAATCATCCCGCTTTACTTTTGCGCGGCAGGGTGTTTGCTTGTGCGGAATAATTTTCTGTATCTGACCCGCAAATGAACGAAAAACCGCTCCGCATTCTGCATCTGGAGGATAATCCGGTGGATTCGCAGCTGGTGCGCGACCAACTGGCGCACGAGGGCGTGGCGGCGATGGTTTCGCTGGCGACGGGGCGGGCGGAATTTCTCGAGCTGCTGCCAAAGGAAAAATGGGATTTAATTCTGGCTGATTTCCGGTTGCCAAACTTTACCGGCATCGAAGCGCTCAAGCTGGTGCGTGATATAATGCCGACGACGCCGTTCATCTTGTTGTCCGGCACAATTGGCGAACTGGCTGCGATTGAAAGTCTCAAGGCGGGCGCGACGGATTATGTGCTCAAACAAAATCGCGAGCGGTTGCCGTCGTCCATTCTCCGGGCGGTTGCCGAGGCGACCGAACGGGCGCGGCGCGCGGCGGCAGAGTCCGATTTACGTCAGAGTGAAAAACAATATCGGCTGTTATTCCATGGCAATCCGCATCCGATGTGGGTATTTGACTTGGAATCGCTGGCGATTGTAGAAGTCAATGAGTCGGCCATCAATCATTACGGATTCAGTCAGGCAGAGTTTTTAGAAATGACCTTGGTGGATCTTCGGATGCCGGAACGTGATCGCCACGATAATAATTCAGTCTGGGACGCCGAGAGTCAGGGAATCGTGTGGCGTCACCGGCATAAATCCGGCCGGCCAATGGACATGGAGGTCATCTGGACGCCGCTCGCTTTTCGTGGTCGGCTCTGCGCATTGACCATGGCCACGGATGTGACGGAACGTCGGCGGACGGCGCATCACAATTCTGTCTTCGGCAAGTTGAGTCATCAATTGAGCGCCGTCAGCATTCCCTCCACGGCGGCAATGTTCATCTGCGAGGCGGCGGATGAATTGTTTCATTGGGACGATTTTGCGCTCGATCTGTTTGATGCGGAAAAGGACGAAGTGGTTTCGCTCCTGACAATCACCACCATCGAGGGGCAGCGTGTGGAAATTCCCGCTTCACCCCAGCCCAAGACAGCCAACGCGCTAGTGCAGCGGGTCATGGCGCGTGGAGCGGAATTGATTTCGGCGAATGAGACTGGCGATAAAGATGGCATTACGATGATCGCGCCAATCCGCCGAGGTGAGCATGTCATTGGCGTGCTGTTCATTCAGAGTCGGATGTCTGGGAATTATTCGACCGGAGATTTACATACGCTCCAGACGCTGGCGGATCAATGCAGCGGCGCTTTGGAACGCGTGCGGGCCGAGGAAGAATTACGCCATAGCCAACGTCGCTTCCGGGAACTTTTTGAAAACTCGCCCGATGCCATCTTTGTGGAGGATATGCAGGGCAACGTGCTGGACGTGAACTCAGCGGCGTGCCGTCTACATGGGGTGTCGCGGGATTGGTTGATTGGCAAAAACGCCATCGATGAACTAGTGCCATTTGAACGGCGCGAAAAAGTGCAGGCCGAGTTTCACCAGTTGGTGTCTGGTCAAATTTCCTGGGTCGAAAGCGAGAGCCGCCGCGCCGACGGCCGCGCTGTGCCGGTGGAAATCCGTGTGGTGCGCGTGGAATTTGATGGCCAGCCGGCATTGCTGTTTCATGTCCGTGACATTTCCGAAAGGTTGGCGGTGGAAACAGCCCGGCGCAGTTCGGAATCCTTGTTCCGCTCGGTCTGGGAAAATTCCGTGGACGGCATGCGCCTCACGGATGAAAGCGGTAACATTGTGGCGATCAATGACGCCTTCTGCCAACTGGTTGGATTGTCTATGAAGCAACTTGAGGGCAAACCGTTCACGGTTATTTACGATGGTCATAACGACTGGGAAAAAATGTTGGTGGCCCACCGGGAGAATTTTAAGTCAGGCCAACAGGTAGGCAAACGAACCAGGGACTTTGTGCTCCACGACGGCCGCGCGGTGGTGTTTGAAATTACGGATTCCTATGTGGAGCTCGGTGGCCAACCGCGTTTATTATTGAGTCTGTTCCGCAACCTCACCGAGCAAAAAAAATTGGAGGAGCAATTGCGCCAATCCCAGAAGATGGAAGCCATTGGTCAACTCGCCGGCGGTATTGCGCACGATTTCAACAACATTCTCACGGTTATACTCGGCCACGCCACCTTGCTCACCATGCAAGCGCTGGATCCCAAGGCGCTGGTTTCTGCGCAGCAGATCAAGCAAGCCTCTGAACGCGCCGCCGGCTTGACGCGCCAACTGCTCGCCTTCGGGCGTAAGCAGGTCGCCAATCCGCGTCCCATTGACTTGAATCAGCTTGTCAGCGGCATATCCGAGATGCTGGGGCGGCTGTTGGGCGAGGATGTTTCTCTCCAGATTAATTTTAGCGGTGAGCAGGCCGTGGTGGAGGCGGATCCAGGCATGATGGAACAAATCCTTTTGAACCTCTCCGTTAATTCGCGCGATGCCATGCCGCACGGCGGTCAGCTCACCCTACGTGTGAGCCGGCGGAACATTGATGCGAATTACGCTGCGTCCGTGCTGGATGCGCGCCCCGGCAAATTCGTCTGCCTGAGCCATACCGACAGCGGCTGCGGCATCCCGCCGGAAAATCTGTCGCGTATTTTTGAACCGTTTTTTACCACCAAAGAACTGGGCAAGGGCACGGGCCTCGGGCTCGCCACTGTCTTCGGCATCGTCAAGCAGCACGGCGGCTGGGTGCAGGTGGAAAGCGTATTGAATCAGGGCACAACCTTTCACATTTTTCTACCCGCCACCAACCTGCCGGTGGCGGAACCAGAAAAAGTCGAAACCCAATTTCGTCAGCGCGGTGGCACCGAGACCATTCTTGTGATTGAGGACGAACGCGATCTGCGCGACTTCGTTTCCCGCGAACTTCGCCGGCATGGCTACCGCATTTTTGAAGCAGTGGACGGCCCCAGCGCGCTGGAAATATGGGCGCAATATAAAAACGAAATCAAGCTCGTCTTCACCGACGTCATCATGACTGGCGGCATGAACGGCCGCGATGTGGCAAATCGCATTTGGCAGGATGATCCGAAGATGAAGGTGGTTTTTACCAGTGGCTATGGTGCCGACACCCTGGGGAAAGACTTCAAGCTGGATCCCGGCATCTATTACCTCCAGAAACCCTACGTGCCTCAGATGCTGACCAAAACCATCCGCAGTTGTCTCGACGCCAATCCCAGCTGATTTTTAGTTTTAAGTTCCCAACGGAAAACTTAAAATTTTAAAAATAAAATTATAAACTGACCATGATTATTGCGCCATCACTGCTCGCCGCCGATTTCACCCGTCTTGGAAACGAAGCGGAGCGGGCCGAACGCGCCGGTGCTGACTGGTTGCACCTCGACATCATGGACGGCCAGTTCGTGCCGAATATTTCCTTTGGCCCCGCCGTCGTCGCCGCCGTCCGTCCGCATGCTAAAAAGCTTTTTTTCGACGTCCATCTCATGTGCGGTAAACCGGAAATCTTGCTGGAACCTTTTGCCAAGGCCGGGGCGGATCAAATCATCATCCACGTTGAGCTGGGCGAGGTGGTGTTGCCGCTCATCTGGAAAATAAAACAGCTCGGCAAGAAAGTCGGGCTCGCCGTCAATCCCCCCACGCCCATCGCGCTCGTCCAGCCGTTCCTTGAAAAGATTGACCTGCTGCTCGTCATGACCGTGAATCCAGGTTTTGGTGGGCAGAGTTTCATTCACGAATGTCTACCAAAAATTCAGCAGGCCGACCAATGGCGGCGCGAGCGAAAATTAAATTACCGTCTCGAAGTGGATGGCGGCATCAACAACCAGACCGTCGCCGAATGTGCCCGGGCCGGGGCGGATACGTTTGTGGCGGGCACGGCGCTGTTCAGCCAGCGCAACATGGGCGCGGCCATCAAGAAAATGCGGAAGGCAGCTTACGACCACGACCCCGCGCTAGCGGATTTGAAAGTCTGACGCGCGACTATTTTGCGCCCGAACTTTTTGCGGCCTCGATGAGTTCCCAGAACTTTGGGTTTTCCTGCAGAGCCTGATCTTCGCCCACCTTTATGCCGGAGCGGAAAAAGAAATCCTTCAACGTGTGCCGGCTCAAAATACGGTGAACCAGCACACCGAGCGCGTGGCGCTCAAAATAAACGCGGTAATCGCCAATGCGAAAACGGTGTAGCGTGTGGCCATCACTTTCCAGTTTGCCGAAATCATCCAGTTCGCTGCCGATGACGTGCTGCGGCAGGCCGCGAAAATCGCCGAGAATCTGCAACTGGAGTTCTTTCGGCATCCGTGCCAGCTCGGACGCGGCGGTCGGGGTGAAGATGATTTGAAACGCACTCATCAGAATTTGTGCATTAATTATAGCGGGCGAGAATGGCGAAGTTCAACCTTTCATTCCGCAGGTTTAGCCGATTAAGCCCTTTTTCAAAAAGTAGCCATACGCAATCACCAGCGCAAAACCTGCGAAGCGCGGCAATCGCCCGAACACCGCCACAAAAATCATGTGCAACCCAGTTGCGCCGAGCAACAGAAACATGCCCGTCTGAAAAAACGCTGGCATCGCCATCGTGTGATACAGCGCGTAAACTCCAAGGCAAAGCGGAATGGAGACATGCGCATCGCCGACTTGCGACGCATACACGACTTCGGGTTGTTTGCGCCAGCCGTAGTAAAGCGCCAGCAGCGCATTCGGCAACACCATCAACCAGCCGCTCAACCAGCCGATATGTTTGGCGCTGATGAAACCGGTGTGAATGTGCGAAACCCACGCGACGAGCCAATCCGTGCTGAGGTAAATCGCATACGCGCCCACGGCGAGGAGCGCGAGATTCACTGGCAGCATCAGGTTGAAATTCGATTTACCCTGACGCACGTTCGCTTTGAGCACTTCAAAAATATGGATCACCTGCCAGAATAAAAATAATCCCACCAAAACCAAACCGTCATTGAAATTCAAACTGCCTTTGCGCCCAAGTGCCCACACCGCACCGTTGAAAAATAAAACCGCCGTCAACGTGAGCAACAGCGAGAGCCGGTTCAGTTCATGTTCCTTACCACCTTTGCCGCCGGTTTTGGCTTCGACCTTCGCCTCGGTTTTGGCCTTAAGCTTGACCTCGGATTTTTTCTTTTTGCTCGCGCCGGATTTTGCTTTCGGCAGGACATTGATGCCCCAGATAATTGCGGGCAAGCCGAGCACAAGCGTCATGTTAGTGATGTTGTTGACGAGTGAATTAATCATCACGTCCGCGCCGCTGCCGCCCGTTTGACCGAGGATGAACGCAAAAATTAAATTGCCCATGCCCGAGCAATACGGCATCACGAGCGTGCCGAGCACTGTGCCCTCGAAGCCGCCCGCACTCATGGCCTCCAGCCGCCAGATCATCAGGAACGACGCCACGAGGAACAGCGCCAGGAACAGCCACGGCGTCCACACGCCCTGACTTTCCATCCAATGAATCAACGGCTTTAACACGCGGCGGATTTTAAGGAAAAAATCTTTTGGCGCGACATAAACTTGGCAGCTTCATCATCCGAAAGAAGTAATCTATCGTTGCTCATCATTCTGGGCGAGTGCCGTGCGCCCGTAGCCACAGCAAATCATCGTTATCATCGGCCACGAGCGTGACACCATAAAATTCCGTGGCAATGCCCGATTGTTGCGGCGATTTAAGTTCATCGCTGCGCCACCGGTGCAGCTCGGCATGGCCGTCGGCAAAGGTGACGGTTCCGATGCCGCCGTGGAAATTTGCGGGAAAATTACGAATGTAATTATCCACCATATCCAAGCCAAAAAATCCGTCATCCACGCTGTCATCCCGTTCGTCCATGAAAACAAACGCGTCGGTCACGGGCATTTTTCCGAAGCTCGTTGTTTTGCGGAAGGAAATGAAGCCGGGATTATCCGGTTGGTTCGTATAGCCCATCCAGCCATTCATGGAGACCGTGCGGGCGAGCGGGAGTAGTTCATTGCCTTCCTTGACCAGCACCCGGCTGGCAGGACAGTGATAAACCTTGGCTTCCCTGACAAAGGCGCCAAGCGAGGACCACTTCGGGTCAAGAAACAGGGCGGTATTGGTATTGTCCGAATTGTTGGTCGCCATGCAATTTTCGTAGCCGGTCAGCCAGTTTTGCGATCCCCGACTGAACCCACCAAAGCCAGCCTCAGAATACCAATGGTTGCCAGGAATGAAGTCGTGGTTGTCGCCTGCATACATTTGCCAGCCGAGTTGTAGCTGCTTCAAGTTGCCCAGACATTGCACCCCCGTGGCGCGGGCTTTGGCCTTGGCCAGCGTGGGCAGCAACATCGCTGCGAGAATCGCTATGATGGCAATCACCACCAGTAGTTCGATGAGCGTGAACGCTTTTAAAATTCTCCGATGCATGTGCAACCTCTCTGCCAAAAACCTAACGTCTGTCCGGAAATTGAAAAGTTATTAATGCCGCAGAGAAAAGCAAAACGGCGCGGAAATCATTCCGCGCCGTTCGTTTGTCCCCCACAAAAGCTTCAGCCGGCGACGATGCCGATTTCCACCGGCTCCACGTTGACGCCCTGCTTTTCCAGCCAGGCGATGGCCTTGGCGACTTCGCCGTGGGCGCCGTCGAGTTCCAGGCAGACGATGCCGATTTCATCGGTCACGGTGGCCTGCCGGATGTTGGTGGTGACCTTGAACTTGTGGCCGACTTCCCAGATGAACGGCTTTTTGATCAGCTTGGGCGGATACATCAGCCACAAACGTTGCTGCGTCGGCGAAGAAGCCTTCGTCGCCGGAATTTTTTTCTTGGGCGTGGCCATAAATTCTAGCCGCCGGCGATGGCGGGGATGATGCTGATCTCGTCGCCGTCCTTGAGCGGCGTGGCACGATTTTGGAGGAAGCGGATGTCTTCCTCGTTCACATAGACGTTCACGAAGCGGCGGACTTCGCCCTTCTCGTCAATCAGGCGTTCGGCGATGCCGGGGAAGCGCGACTGCAATTCGGTGATGGCGTCGCCGATGTTGGCGGCGTTGATTTCGACCAACTCCTCGTTGTTGGTCAACTTGCGGAGCGGCGTGGGGATGCGGACTTTTTTGGACATAAATTAATTTCAAATTTTCGGCGTAACTTTGTTTCGCAACTGTAAAACGATCGGTGTAAAAATTACAGATAATACAAACGATACTTCTTCGACAAATCTTAACTCTGCTCGAAATGCAGCTTGTGAACTTTGCCAAAAATACCAACTCAATGCAAAACAGGCTAAAAGAATTGGCATTACAAAGAACAAGCCACAAACGAAGCCTTGCCACAAACCACGAGCCGTTTCGACAAAAGCATTCAGCAATAATAATAATGCGATAAGAATCAGAAGCGGATATTTAAGGTCAACAGTTTTCCAAGTCCATGCTTCTGAAATGGCCAAGTAAATGCCAAGAGCCAAAGTCAAAATCCCCGTCAGACAACCATGAATGATTGAACGGAGAAAAGGGCTTTGCACCATAAATATTACGCATTCACTTTTTCTTCATGCGCCAGCAGCGCCTCGAACTCGCGCAGGCTCGGCTTGATTTCACGCGGCTTGCCGCAATAGCCGTTGACGGCGTCGAGCGTCTTGAGGCCGTTGCCGGTGACGCAGATGACGGCGGAATCATTCTTCGGAATCTTGCCGGAAGCAATGAGTTTCTTCGCCACGCCCACGGTCACGCCGCCGGCGGTCTCGGCAAAAATGCCTTCCGTCTCGGCCAGCAGCTTGATCGCGTCGCGGATTTCGTCGTCGGTCACGTCGTCGGCCGCGGCGTTGGTTTCGCGCATCACCTTGAGCGCGTAAAAACCGTCCGCCGGCGTGCCGATGGCGAGCGATTTTGCAATCGTATCGGGCTTGACGGGCTTGAAGAAATCCAGACCGGCGCGTTGCGCGGTGGAAATCGGCGAGCAGCCGGTGGCTTGCGCGCCGTAAACTTTTGGCTGCGTGTCGCTGATGAGGCCGACCTTCACGAGTTCCTGATAGCCTTTGTGAATCTTGGTGAGCAGCGAGCCGGAAGCCATCGGCACGATGGTGTGCTGCGGCGCGCGCCAGCCGAGTTGCTCGGCGATTTCATACGCCATGCTCTTGGAGCCTTCGGCGTAGTAGGGGCGCATATTGACGTTCACAAACGCCCAGCCGAACTTGCCGGCGATTTCGGCGCAGAGGCGGTTCACTTCATCGTAATGGCCCTTGATGCCAATGACATTGGAACCGTAGATGAGCGAGTTCAAAATTTTTCCCTGCTCCAAATCCGACGGAATAAAAACATAGCTTTTCAAGCCGACGCTCGCGGCGTTGGCGGCGACGGAGTTGGCCAAATTTCCCGTGGAAGCGCACGCGACGGTCTTGAAACCGAGTTCCTTCGCGCGGCTCAAGGCAACGCTGACGACGCGGTCCTTGAATGACAGCGTCGGATAATTCACGGCGTCGTTCTTGACCCAAAGTTCGCGGATGCCGAGCGCCTTCGCAAGGCGGTCGGCCTTGACGAGCGGCGTGAAACCGACGAGCGGGCCAACGGTCGGTTCGCCGGCGATGGGCAGCAACTCGCGGTAACGCCACATCGTTTTCGGACGCGACGCGATAATTTCGCGGGAGAGCGCCTTCTTGATGCGGTCGTAATCGTAGGCGACTTCGAGCGGGCCAAAGTCGAACTCGCAGACGTGCGTGGCTTCGAGCGGATATTCGCGTCCGCATTCGCGGCACTTGAGCGCCTTCATGTAACCTTGATGCTTTTCACTCATAATAAAATTAATTTTGCCACAGAGACACAGAGCGCACAGAGGTGCTTGCGCACGGCCACCATTTATTTGCTCTGTGACCTCGGTGCCTCTGTGGCTATTCGGTGCTTAAAATAAAAAAGCCCCGACTCACAAGGAGAAGGGGCGACAAAACAGTTGTGCTCTTCTCATTTTTTCCCAAGCTAATGATGCTCGAGCTGGAATTGGCACCTGTCATTGAAACTAAATTCAATCGGTTGCCGTGGTGTCAACGGGCCAGTCCCTCAACCACTCTTTATGAGTCCGTCAAATCAACGGATGCGGATACAATGATGTTGAATGGTAAAAGTGTCAAACCGTTTTTTGCCTGAGCCAAGCCGGAAATTAGTTGAGTCGCCAATTTACCAAGAGCATCAGGGGAAAGCTGAATAAGGAAGACAGGAAAGCAGGAATTAGGTTTTTTCTGCCTTCCTGCCTTCCTAATTAAATCATACCAGCCTTGGCGACTTGGCGGTTATTGCCTTTTCCGGCGAAGCATTTGTGCTTAATGTCTCCGCGTGGAAACGGCGATGATTATGGCGGTGCTGGGGTTCGCGGGCGCGAGTTTTTTCTTCGCGCTGGCGGAGACGGCGCTTTTTTCATTGAGCAAATGGCAGGTGACGCAGCTTTCTGAAAAAAAATCCCGCGCTGGACGCATCGTTTTCCAACTGCTCGAACGGCCGCACGATTTGCAGGCCACCCTCGCGCTGGGCAATACCTTCGCCAACGCCGCCATCCTAGCCGTCGCGCTCCGCATGGTGTTCAACGCGCGCTGGGGCTTCGGCCTGACGATGCTCGCGCTCGCGGCGGTCGTTTTGCTCGTGGGTGAAGTGCTGCCCAAGACGCTCGCGGTGCGGCAGCCAGAACGTTGGGCGTTGCGCGTGGCGTGGCCGCTGCTGATTTTTCGCCGCGTGACGAAACCATTTTATCGCGCGGCGCAATGGACGACCGCCGCGATTTTAAAACAAGCCGCCGCTACCGCCACGCCGCCCGCCGCCGTGACCGAGGCGGAATATCAAGAGTTGCTCGAACTCGCGTGGCACCAGGGCACGCTGGAGGAATCCGAGCGCGAAATTATTTTGCAAATCATCAGCCTCGACCGCCGCACCGCGCGCGACGTGATGCGCCCGCGTGCAGGGATGACGTGTGTTTCCGATGACGCGACGGTGGCAGAGATGATCGCAACGGCGCAAAAATACAAGCATCGCCGGCTGCCGATTTACGACGAGACGCCGGACACCATCGTCGGCATCCTGAACACGCGTGCTTTGTTGCTCGATCCGAAGATTGATTTGGCTGAGGTGATTGAATTTCCCTCGTTCGTGCCCGAATCCATGAATCTGCTCCAACTGTTTCGCGCGTTGCAAAAGCAGCAGCGCGGTCTCGCCATTGTGCTAGATGAATTCGGTAGCGCCGCCGGCTTGGTGACAATGGAAGATATTCTCGGCGGCATCGTCGGAAAAATCCGCGTGGCTACGGAACCGCAGGGTTTTGTGCTGGAAAAATTGTCGCCCGGCCACTGGCGCGTGAATGGCACGATGCGGCTGGAAGATTTCCGCCGCGAATTTCCACCGCTGCCCGACGTGCCCGAGGTTGAAACAATGGGTGGTTTGCTGACGCATCTCCTCGGCGTGGTCCCGGCGGCTGGCGAATCCGCGATGTTTGCCGGCTTGAAATTCACTGCGCAAGTCGCTGACGAACGGCGCGTGCGCGAACTACTGGTGCAACAAATCAAATGACCAGCTATACCACATTTCTTGTCGCATTTTTTGGCGTCGCACTGTGCCTGTTGCTGTCGTTTTTACTGTCGGGCATGGAGTCGGGCGTGTTTGCGCTGAACCGTCTCCGCGTGCGGCGGCTCGCGCGCTTGGGCAACTCGCAGGCGCAGATTCTTCATGGGTTTCTGGAAAAGCCGGAGAAATTCCTGTGGACGATTCTCGTCGGTAATACGCTGGTAAATTTTCTCATTCTCGGCTGGGTCATCGCCAAGCTGCACGAATGGTTTGGTGGTCAAACCCTTTTGATTATTGTCCTGTTCGCGGTCATCGTATTTGGATTTTATTCGTTTTTCGATTTGCTGCCGAAAATGTTATTCCGCGCGTATCCAAACCGACTCTGTCTGGCCTCCGCCAATGCCGTTCGGCTCGTCCATCTGGCGCTGGCGCCGCTGGTATTTTTGGTCGAGAGCGTTTCGCAACTCGTCCTGCGTTGGCGTGGGTCGCGGGCTTTCACCGCGCGGCTGTTCGGCAATCGCGAAGAAATGCGCGCGGTGATGGCCGAAGCCGCTCAAGCGCTCACCAGCGAGGAACACGCGATGGTCAATCGCGTTCTGGATCTGCAACATTTTACCGTTGCGCAAATCACGATTCCGCTGGCCAAGACTTATTCGCTCGAAGTGCAATCACCGTTGCGCGACGCATTGAAAATTGCGGCGGAAAAAAATCTTTCGCGCCTGCCGGTCTGGGAAACCCGCGATGGAAAACGACGCATAGCAGGCATGCTCGACGTCGGCGCATTGTTGTTCGTGGAAAAATTGGACGCCGAAAAAACGGCAGGCGAATTTATGTCGCCCGCGTTGTTTCTCGACGACAGCACGCGGCTCGAAATCGCCTTGCGCCGGATGCAACGTGCCGGCCAGCGGCTCGCGATTGTGCTGGCTCATGACGGCAGCGAAGCGGGCGTCGTATCGCTCGAAGATATTTTGAAGCTCATGTTCGGCGAGGTGAAACTGTGAATTGGGATGCGCTCATATCCATCGGCTTAAAGCTGCTCGCCGTGGCGGTTTTGGTGTTGTTCAACGCCTTTTTTGTCGCGGCAGAACTGGCCTTCGTCCGCATCCGCGACACGCAACTTGCGCCGCTGGCAGAAAAAGGTAATCGGCGCGCGCGCACGGCGCGGCACATCGTCAAACACATAGATTCCTACATCGGCGCGACGCAATTCGGTATCACGCTTGCAAGCATGGCGCTCGGCGTTTTGGTGGAACCGGTTTTTCACGCGCTGCTGGAACCGGTTTTTCCACTTCTGAAAATTTCCAATGAACACACGCAGGGAACCATCGCCATCGTCGTCGGCTTTTTTGTGAACTGCTATCTGCTCATCATCGCGGGTGAACTCGTGCCAAAAGCCATCGCCATCCGTCGCACGCTGCAAATGTCGCTGTGGGTCGCATCGCCGTTAAATTGGTTTTACCGCATCTCGTATCCGTTCATATGGGTGTTGCACCGCTCGTCGCAAATCGTTTTGCGCTGGCTTGGTTTCACCGGCGGCGAACTGCACGACCGCCATTCGGAAGAAGAATTGCGCGTCGTGTTGTCGGCTGCGCAAGGCGCGGGCGACCGGCGTGATCTGATTTTGAATGCGCTCGATTTGCGTCATCGCACGGCACGCGAAGTGATGCGTCCGCGCAATGAAATCACGGCGTTCGATACGACGGCAACGTTGGCCGAGTGCATCGCGCTTGCGGAAAAAACGCGCTATTCGCGTTTTCCCATTTGCGAAAACGGTGATTTGGACAAGACGCTTGGTGTGATTCACATCAAAGATTTGTATGCGTTGCGCGAGCGCGCGAAGACCGCCGCGGAATTGCTGCCGCTGGCCCGAGCATTGTTTTACATTCCTGAAACCGCCTCGCTCGATAAGTTATTGCGCCGGTTTTTGGATCGCAAATCGCATTTCGCTGTTGTTGTGGATGAGTTTGGTGGCACGGTCGGCATCGTGACTTTGGAAAACGCCATGGAGGCGCTCGTCGGTCAGATTCAGGACGAGTTTGACTCGGAAAAATCCGAGCTGGTGCGCCTCAGCGAAAATGTCTGGGAAGCCGCTGGCACGCTGGCGTTGCATGAACTGGAAAAAATCGTCGGCACCGTGCCGCACGGCGAAAATACCACGACGGCGAGCGGCTGGGTGACGGAAAAACTCGGCGGTTTTCCCAAGCCCGGTGATTTTGTGACCATTGGCAATTTTGAGTTGCGCGTCGAGGAAATGGACGGGACGCGAGTCGGAAAATTAAAGGTTACGCGGAAAAACTGATTCACCACTTCGCACCACGCCATGAGAAAACTACAGCGGCGACGGCGATAACCGCATTCAACGATACCGCCGCCCACAGTCCGGCTTGCGCTACGCTCACCGTGAACAAAACCACGGTGCCAATCCACAATCCCAGCGGCGACCAGTCCGGCGCGCTCGGATTGCCCGGCTGCTTACGAATCAGATACGGCATGATGATCACGAGAATTAGCAGTGACACAAACGTCCAGCCCAACAAACTCAACGGCGAGGCCCCGTGCCAGGACACGGAAATTTTGGTTGGTTGCCATAGCCAGAGATGCTTCACGTGGGCAAACGGTTCGAGCGCCAGATCAAACGCCAGTGCCAGCAGCGCGGTCAGGCCGATGAGTAGGAAGCCGTAGGTTTTCACCCGTCGCCAAGGGCGCAATATCAGCCGGGCGACGCCGCGCGAGTTAAAGAGAGCGATGATCCAGATCAATCCCACTGTCCACGGCACGGTGTCGAACAGTTGCGGGCCGGCGGTTTCGCCAAATGAAATCGGCCCCAGAGGCAGACCAGTGCGCGCGCTCAAGCCGTGCGTCGCCGCGCCAATCAGCGCAGTGATAAAGGCGGCGAACAAGACACTTTGCAACGGCAACTGGCGGGCGAGCGTGGAGATGGACGCGGCGGTCGCCAGCAATACCAGCAGTAGGTCAAGGTTGCTGGTTGTGCCGGGAGGATTAAACAACGTCGCCACCGCTGCTGCCAGCGTAAGCACCAAAAGCAGCTGCTGCGGCCAAGCCTTTTTTGTCAGGGTGGCGGCGGCGTCCGATTTTTTTGGCGTGCCTGTGTTCGGTGGCATGGTTTTCGATTGGTCAGACAATATTAATTTTTCTCGGCGCGCACAGTTTATTTTTTTAGCGCCGCTATTTCGACTTGTTTGCATGACAGTTTGCAGCCTAATTTTTCCCATGCAGAATTGCTCCCATCCCACCTCGGACGTGGAAATACTTTATCCCGCGTTTGATTATATCAGCGGCGAGACGTTTCGGGTGGCGCGTTGCCGTCGCTGTGCGCAGGTCGTCACCACCCCCGTGCCAACGGACATCGGGCGTTATTACCCGGCGGGTTATTACGGCGACAAGGCTGGACGGCGTTTTCCGGCAGTGATGGAATGGTTGCAGGAAAAACTTTACGCTTGGCGGTCGGGACAGGTGTTGCGCCGCTTGAACCAAAAAAACGCCCGGGTGCTGGACATTGGCTGCGGACGCGGATTGTTGCTCCGCGCCTTTCAGCAACAGGGTTGCGACGTGACCGGCACGGAATTTTCGGACGACGCCTGTCGGTTCGCCCGCGAAGTCCTGAAGCTGCCGGTGCGCGTGGGGTTGTTGCCGGAATTAAATTTCCCAGCCAACAGCTTTGATGTCGTGGTGATGTGGCATGTGCTGGAGCACGTTTCCGACCCGCGCCCGATGGTGGCGGAAGTCGTGCGGATTTTGCGGCCGGGCGGATTATTTCTGGTCGCCGTGCCGAACTTTGGCAGTCCGGAAGCGCAGCTGACCCAAGCTGGCTGGTTTCATCTGGACATTCCGCGCCATCTGTCACATCACACGCTAAACTCGTTGTCGCAGAATTTGGGTGAAGCCGGTTTGCAGCCGAAATGGTTTAGCGCATTGGCGCCGGAATATGACACCTTCAGTTTCACGCAATCGTTGCTGAACTGGTTCGGGGTGCGCCCCAACGAGCTTTACAACTGGCTGCGCGGTCAAAGCGCCAAGGTATTTGCCGGAAATAAATCTTATCCTTCCGCAATTGCCACCGTGCTGCTCACGCCGATACTGGCAGTCATCAGCCTGCCGGCCACGCTGCTATTGGCGTTGGTGGGGCAGGGCGCAACGCTGACCATTACCGCCGTGAAAAAATCTGCGACGCCGGAATTGCCTTGAGCGCAGGCGTGGGATTTGTTCTGCTCCCAACATGACGCTGGAAGAGATTCGTGGAAAAATCAAAGGCTGCGCCGAGCGGATGAACGTCAGCTATGCGGGCGTGGTTTTTGACGAATGGGTAGTCGTGTCGCTCGAACGCAACCGCGCGCGCATTCTGCATTACACCGGACCGCGCAACGACGAGTTTCTAAAAAACTTCGTGGCCGATCTTGGCGCGCTCCGCTCCGCGCTGCTCGACGGAAAATATGGCGCAGGCGATTTTGAATTTGCGCGGCATGGCGTTGGCACCAGCTACGAGGCGTTTTTGGTTTTGGGCAACGGCCTTTATTTGATCTGCAATAACACCAGCGAATCCATGGAAGCCATCGCCAAAAACCCCAACTGGCTCAAGGCGCAAGTGCCATTCGTCGAGCTGGCTGAGGCTGTTCGGATGAATCCGCTGGGAGATTCTCTGGACACAAAAATCTTCACCAAGTCCTGACGCAGCTTGCCTAATACCGAACTTGCGCGCATGAATCCGGCTGCCAACTCTCCGGCGGAAAAATCCGCCACGGAATATGAATTACCGCTCGTCGGTTTCACTGGCACACCGGAAGAAATCGAGCGCCAATGGTTCGAACAAGTTTATCGCGGGCGCGGCGATTCGATGAAGCAGCTCACGTGGCGCGCCGTGCTGATGGGTTCGGTTCTGGGCGCGGTGCTGTCGCTCACCAATCTTTACATCGGTTTAAAATCCGGCTGGGGCATGGGCGTCGCCATCACCGCGTGCATTTTGTCCTACGCCATCTGGACGACCTTCGTGCGCATCGGTCTCGCCAAAGTGCCGATGACCATTCTTGAAAACAACTGCATGCAATCCTGCGCGAGTTCGGCGGGCTACTCGACCGGCGGCACGCTGGTGTCGGCGTTTGCGGCATTCATCATGTTGAACGGTCACGCGCTGCCGCTGCCGCTGACCTTCGCGTGGGTTTTCTTTCTGGCCGTGCTTGGCGTCACGATGGCGATTCCGATGAAGAAACAGATGATCAACATCGAGCAACTCCGTTTTCCCAGCGGCGTCGCGGCAGCCGAAACCTTGCGCGCACTTCACTCACACGGACAAAAAGGCATGCGCGCGGCTAAAGCGCTGGGCATCGCAGGCGCGATTGCCGCCATTGATAATTTTATTCACGACGGATTTGCCGTCATCCCGAAACTCGCCGCATTTTCCAGCGATACCCTTTGCACAAAATTCAGCGCCTTTATTTTTGGCCCGACGTGGGTTGGCCGCACAGTGATGTTCAGTTGGGAGCCGATTTTCATCGCGTCCGGCGCGATCATGGGCATGCGCGTGTGCATCAGTATTCTCATCGGGAGTTTCGCGTGCTGGATGCTGTATGTGCCCGCGCTGCAAAACATCGGCCTCATCAAAGCCGCCGGCGGTTTCCGCGAATGTGTGCAATGGACGTTATGGCCGGGCGTCTCGTGCATGGTCTTCGCGAGTCTGCTGAATTTTATTTTGCAATGGCGCATTTCGCTCCGCGCCTTTCTGGATCTCGGAAAAATCTTTTCGCGCAAATCAAAATTTCCGACGGAGATGGAATCAATCGAAACACCGATGACGTGGTTTGCGGTCGGACAATTTGTTTCTCTCATCGCGCTGGCGCTACTGGCGCACGCGTCGTTTGGGATGCCGTATTGGCAAAGCGCGCTGGCGGTGGTGCTGTCCTTTGCGCTTGCGCTCGTTGCGTGCCGTATAACCGGCGAAACGGACACCACGCCCATCGGCCCGCTCGGCAAAGTCACGCAACTCACGTTCGGCGCGTTGAGTCCCGGCAACATGAACGTCAATCTCATGGCTGCAAACATTACCGCTGGCGCCGCCGGTTCGTCCGCCGATTTGCTGACCGATTTGAAGAGCGGCTATCTGCTCGGCGCGAATCCGCGCAAACAATTTCTTGCGCAGTTCGCCGGTATTTTCATAGGCACAGTTGTCAGCGTGTTTGCCTTCACGCTCATTGTGGACAAGCCGGAAGTCATCGGCTCTGATCAATTTCCCGCGCCCGCTGCGCAGACGTGGGCTGCCGTCGCGCAGGCGTTGAGCAAAGGTTTCGAGGCGCTCGCGCCCGCGAAAGTCTGGAGCATCGCTATCGGCGGCGTGGTAGGAATTGTGTTTGCGATTTTACCGGTGATTTTTCCGAAGCATGAAAAATATCTGCCGTCCGCTTCCGGCTTCGGGTTGGCGTGGATTTTCCAATGGTATTACGGAGTGCTGTTTTTCATGGGCGCGGTCATCGGTTGGTGGTGGCAGAAAAAATCCCCGGCCAAGTCGGAGGAATTTCTTTTCCCCGTGGCCTCCGGCGTGATGGCCGGCGGCGCGTTGATGGGCGTAGCCATTATTTTTTGGCAGAACGGCCCGGAAATGCTCCGAAAATTTCTCGGCCACTAGGAGTTGACCGAAAAACAATTGAATCATCCGGAGCCAACAATGATTCTAGCTATCCGTTTTTACCGTTGACACTTTTTGGCCAGTCGCGAGCATTACGCCATTCCTTTTCCCATGAATAACAAACACGACAAGATTCTGTTCTGGGGCTGCTTCATCGCCCTCATCACCACGAGCTACGCGTTCATCAGCCGCATCATCCTGTGCACGGGGCCGCAGTTCGCCACGGAGTTCGGCCTCGATAAAGTGTCCGTCGGCGAACTCGTCGGCGCGGGCATCTGGCCGTTCGGCGTGAGCATCATCATCTTCAGTCTGTTCATCGACCGCATCGGCTACAAAATCGCGATGCTGTTTTCGTTCGCGAGTTATCTCGTTTACATCGCGCTGGCATTCGCGGCTTACGGCGCGGTGCACGGCGTGACGGGCGATGCGCTGGTCGCGGCGCAGAAGCACGGTTATCAATTGCTTTACTGGGGCAGCATCATCCTCGGCCTCGGCAACGGCAGCGTGGAGGCTTACATCAATCCCATCGTCACCACGATGTTCAGCTCGGAAAAATCCAAGTGGCTCAACCGGCTGCATGCGGGCTGGCCGAGCGGTTTGGTGCTCGGCGGACTGTGCACCATCGCGCTCGCCGCGAACACCGACTGGCGGCTCACGCTTGGTTTGATTCTGGTGCCGGCGTTTGCGTTCTTCTTCATTCTGGTCGGTAAACAATTTCCGAAAAGCGAACGCGAACAGGCGGGCGTCGGCTACGTGGCGATGCTCAAGGAACTCGGCGCGTTCGGCGCGCTTGTGGGCTTCGGTCTCGTATTCGCGCAGCTCGGTCAGGTCTTCGGCTGGAGCAACGCCGTAGTGTGGGGACTCACCGGCGCGGTGGTGCTGACCTTTGCCATCGTGACCAAATCCTTTGGCCGCTTCCTGCTGGCGTTTCTCATCATCATCATGATTCCGCAGGCGACGACGGAACTCGGCACGGACGGCTGGATCACCTCGCTCATGGCGTCGCCGATGCAAGCCGCCGGCCACAATCCCGCGTGGGTCTTGGTTTACACCTCGGCCATCATGGTGATCTTGCGCTTCTGCGCCGGGCCGCTCATTCACAAACTCTCGCCGCTCGGTTTGCTCGCGGGTTGTTCCACGCTGGCGGCTATCGGTTTGTTCGCTCTTTCCAAAACGGCGAGCGCGGGCATCTTTACCATCTTCGCAGCGGCGACGCTTTACGGCGTGGGCAAAACGTTTTTCTGGCCGACGATTCTCGGTCTGACTTCCGAGCAATGTCCGAAAGGCGGCGCGCTGACGTTGAACGCGATCGGTGGCATCGGGATGTTGTCCGTGGGCATTCTCGGTGCGCCGTTCATCGGCTATTTGCAGGAATCGTCCGCGACGCAGCAGCTCGCCGCCGCGAATCCCGCGCTCTATCAAACGGTGACCGTGGAGAAAAATTATCTGCTCGGCAAATATCAGGCGATTGATCCCGTGAAGAGCGCCGCCGTGACGGATGCGACTTCGACCACGGCGATCACCAACGCCACGACCACGGGACAATTCAGCGCGCTCGGCAAGATGGCGTTGTTCCCGCTCTTCATGCTCGCGTCCTATCTCGCGCTGCTGGCGTATTTCAAATCGCGCGGCGGCTACCAGCCGGTGCAACTCGCGACTAAGTCGGAGTAGTTGGTAGGTGGATTATAAATATGAAATCCATCCATATCTTTCTCTGCCTAGCTGCTCTGTCCTTTGCGGCGTTTATGCCGATGCGGGTGATGGCGCAGTCGGTTGATTCACGCCTAGACAAGTTAGAGCAGAAGGTTGGCTATCTTGAATATCGAGTTTCAGAAAATGGCGCAGTTGGTTTAGCCGTATTTGTTTGCGCGGCTTTTTGCGCTTTGTGGGCGCAGCAGACTGGCCGAAACGCCTGGCTGTGGTTTTTCCTAGGTGTGTTTTTTAACTTCATTACTTTATTGGTTTTGCTCCACAAGAACTCACTAGACAAGCGGTCAAGATAACCAAGCTGCTTAACTGCACGTTCGTCATCACGGTTCACCTACCGAGAGTTTTAAAAATTAAACGAGTGGCGGCACTGGGCGTTGGCCTAGCTGCCGCCATTCGTTTTTCTCATTCAGGAAGACCAGCCAATCGGCGTTGCGTTTGAGCACGTCGAGAATTTCCGTTTCATCCAAAATCATGCACGCCGTCGAGAGCGCATCGGACTCGGCGGCGGAAGTCGTGAGCGCCCACGCGCGATGGCGGCGCGAACTGGCGAGACCGGTGCGTGGATCGAAAATATGTTCGCCTTTCACCGCGAGGCCGGAGCCGCTCAACGAAACATTTGCCAACCAGTGACGCCGCGAGGAATTATTTTCGCCGAGACCGCAATCCCAACCAACCGTTCCCGCCGGAGCGTCGCCGGTGAGAATGCTGCTACCACCGGCTACGAGCATGAACGCGGGGCAACTCCATTCGCGCAACACCTCGGCCATGCGGTCGAGCGCAAAACCTTTGCCAATCGCGCCCAGATCGAATTCCAATTTTCCGCTGTCACAGCGCAGCGTGAATTCATTTTCCACCAACGCCCACAACGGTTTGGTCGGTTGATGGCGCAAGGCGGAAGCGGTGGCGGAAAACGCGCCGCGCGTGGCAAACTCCATGCGTTGCGCGAGTCGCAGACACGCAAAGACCGGTTCGCTCAAACGCAATTTATCGCCGGGCACGAGTTGGGCGATCTGCGAAATCTCGCTGTTTGCGCGGAAGCGGCTCAAACGTGATTCCAATTCGTCCGCAAGCGCAAACGCCGCCTGCGCCGTCTGCGTGGCGTAAGTTTTTTCTTCGCCCGCGATGCGCACCTGAAACTGCGTCGCCATCGCGTTGTGATTGAAGACATGGATGCTGTCACTCATGGCTTGAATTCGTATTGGGCGGCGACCACAAGATCAGCAGCACGTTCGGCCGCACACCAAAAAAATCCGGGCGGAAATCTTTCAGCCGCGCCGCCAGTTGATCGGAAACATCCGTTGTGGTGATGAAGAAATCGGCGTCGCCGGTTTCCTGATTCGGCTGCCAAAAACCGACGTTGGAAAATTTCCGCAGATACCACGGCAGCGGCCAAGCGTCTTTGGCGACAACGGCGATGCGCGGGTTGGAGATTTTATTTTGCTGCGCCAATTCCTCCAGTCGGACAGGCAGTCCGAGCAAATCTTCCGTCGTGTGCGCGTAGGCGTAGGGATTTATTTCATCCGTTGGAAAAACAAAAACGCGCAGCCGTGTGTCGTGTGCGATAAGCAATCCCAGAACGCCGCCACCAATCAAAATGGCGGTGCGCACGGAAAGTTTTCGGCTGGCGAACCAAAGCCGTTCCACAGCGAAACCCATCAGCAATGCGAACGGCAGCCAGAAGTTGAGCGCGAGCCACGGTGTTTTGTAAGGGATGACACAGTAAATCACGTAAATCAAAAGCGCATAAATCGCCAGTGTCAGCTTGGCGAATGAGCGTGTGGCAAAAAAGGCTCCGGCCAATGCGAGGCCGAGCAGCAAGCTGCCCGACCAGCCGCCGGCGAGCAGAACGAGGTAATACCAGAATGGTTTTTCGTGGCCTTCGCCGCCGGCGCGCGCGGCGAGATGCGGGACGGCGCGGAACAAATCCGCGAGCGCCGACCAGTTCTGTCCGAACCAAGTGAAGAGTAAAATTCCGGCGACAAGAAAGCTGATTGCCGTAGTGATAAATATTTTGAGAGGCGGTATTTTTCCATTCGCACGCAAGCGCCAGCCGATGGCGGCGGCGAGTCCGAGCGCGAAGAAATGGAGCGTGGCGGTTTCTTTGCAGGCGAGCATCAGTGCCGCGCAAAATCCCGCGAGCGCGGCGGCGACAAATGAATTTTTCAGCAACGCGTGCGCGCCGGACAAAATCAAACCGAGCGTGGCGGCGACAAATAAAGTTTCGTGAATGAAATAGCGGTTGTAATAAACGGGCAGGGGAGCGAAGGCGAACAGCAAGGCGGCGACGAGACTAGGAATGAAGCCGAAAATCTCTACCGCAGTGGCAAACAGTAAAACGGTGGCACTACCGATGAGGACGGGAACAAGTCGAAGTTGTGTTTCAGTCAGGTCGGAAAATTTCTTTGCGCCTTCGAGATGAACAATTGGCAGCGTGAGTTCGACGAGCGCGGGGCCGTGGCGATCAATTGGATCGTATTGGTATTTTTCGCCGTCAAGCAGTTGGCCGACGATGTAGGCATTGATGGCTTCGTCCGTATGCATCGGCCGCACGCCAAGTTGCGGCAGACGGACGGCGAGGGCGAGCAGCGCGATTAAAACGAAGGCAGAAGTTTGAAAGAAGAATGAAGAAGTAAAAACAGTTTCAGCGTTCAACCGCCTCGCCTTTGTTTCTGCATTCTGCATTCTACCTTCTTCATTTGCTTATGCCGCTGGTTTACCGAACACTTCAACCTCGATGTAGTGGTTGAGTTTGTTCGTCGTGTTGCCGTTGCTGTAAAGGCGAACGTAGCGACCTTTGACACCCTTCGCGTCAATGATCTTGCCGTAAAAACTTTCGAGATAAGGCCGATCTTTGCCGGCGGCGGAATTGTCGTAAATCGTCGTCACGTCTTTGCTGAACGTCGGGTCGTCGGAAATCTGCACCACGACATCGCGATAGACGCGGGACTGATTGTGAAAATGCCACACGACGAGCGCATAAATGTTCGCGTCTTTTTCGAGATCGATCTGCACCCATTGTTTGCCGGGCGCGAGTTCGACCCAGGAACCTTCATCGCCTTCCTTGTCGCCATCGGTGACGAGATCGAGCGTGCCGACGACGGGTTCGCTGTCGCTGGCGGTGACTTTTTTGCCTTTCGCGAGATTAACCGAGCCGGCGGGCACGGAAAATTCCGGCCATTTCGTCAACTTGGGTTCGAGATTGGGAACGTCGATTTGCACCGGCGTGCCGACGAACAGCGGCTTGGGCAAATCGGTCTTGAGCGGAACCATGTCATCCGCCAAAACAAAATTGGCGGTGAGCAACGTGGTGCTGGCAATGAGCGTGAACAATTTCTTCATAAAATAATTTAAGCTTTGGTTTCTTCGGCGGTGATTTCGATGGTCTTGCGCGCGGCAATCGCCTCGTTGGCTTTGTGAATGACGTATTCACTCGAGAAGGCTTCATCCGCCGGGCAGTTCAATTTAACTTTGGCATCGCGGATGGCGTTGAAAAAGTTTTCCAGATGCGGCTGGTGAATCTTTTTGTTGAAGGTCACCGGAATGTCGTATTGCAACAACGGCGCAGTTTCGCGGACGTCCACTTTGTCCGCATCGCTCGGTGGCGCGGCGGTGGCGCTGGCGCGGAGATAATTTTTCGCGACCAAGTCATCCCACGCAGGCGCGCGATCTTCACGGTAAAGTTTGGTGACGTTGGGATTCTCGGACATTTTGATCGTGCCTTCGTCGCCCATGAAGGTTTCGGAGTAACCACCGCCCGCGCTGGTCGTGGTCAACACTTCGTAAAAGGCTCGCGCCATGCCGGTCGGCAACGGATATTCGTAAACCACCATCGCGTTGTCATACCACTCGTGGTTCTTGTAATAATCCACACCGCCGCTGGCCATGACGGAAGTGGGCGAGACGCCAAACCACCAATTGAAAATATCAATCTGATGCGCGCCCAAATCCGAGAGTGGACCGCCGCCGAGACCTTTGAACCAGCGCCAGTTCCGGAATTGGTGCATGTCCTTGTAGCCATACTGCGCCAGTTTTTCCGGCGAGATGACGAATTTTTTGGGATAACCAAAATCATCCGTGACCGCGCGATTCCACTGCGCGTTGGCAGCGGTGAGCCGACCACAAATCTTCGCGTCGCGCACGAGCCGGTTCAGCGCAAACATATAACGCGGATTACTGCGACGTTGATGGCCGATCTGCAACAGTTTTCCTGTCTCCCGCATCGTCTGCACCATGGAGCGCGCGCCTTCGATGGTATTGCTCATCATCTTTTCGCAATACACATGCAGCCCCGCTTTGAGACAAGCGTTGGTGATGGGCGCGTGCCAGAAATCCGGCGTCGCCACAATGACCGCCTGCAAATCTTTTTCGTTCGCCAGTAAATCTTCGTAATTTTCGTAGCCCTTCACTTCCACGCCCTGAGCTTTGAGGCGGCGAACACTACTGTCGCGGTTGTAATTCCAGATGTCCACGATGGCCACCAGATGAATGCCTTCAATCACCAGCAGCGATTCGAGCAACACCTGACCTTCCGCGCCGCAACCGATGAGCGCGATGTTCAGTTTGCTCAACGCGCCGCCTTTGCTTGCGGAAGTTTTGGAGCCGTTGTCCGGACTGCACGAGGCCAGCAACAGACCCGCGCTAGCCACAGCCGTCGTGCCGATGAAATCGCGGCGCGTGATGGATTCTTTTACCATTTTTTGAGAAGCGCGAGCTTGTTGTATTTTGCCAGCACCAGCGCGAACGCCACCAGCGCGACGTGAATGCCCAACCAAGAAACGCCGTCGTCTTGCTTTATCAAAATCAATCCCACCGTCAGCGCGCAATAAATCAAACCTTGCACGAAGAGCGAGATGCGCGTGCCGAGACCGAGCAACAACATCACGCCGGACAAAATAAATGCCGGCCCCAGCGCGTAGTTGAACGCGTTCAACGCGAAATGCGGCAATAATGCTTCATTCGCAAACTTGCTCTGCAACGCGGCGGGAACGCCGTTGTAATTGGCGAAGGCATAAAATTTCACCTTGATGTCCACCACCGTGTTCGGATCGGCCTGACCGGTGGTCGGGTCGATCAGCGGTTGCTGGATGGTTTTATAAGCGCCGAATTTTTCGATGCCGGTGAGAATCGCTCGCACCGCCAGCCACAGGCGTAGCACGAGAAAGGCGAGCGAGTAATCGCAGTGACCGCAGCATTTTTTTTCACCGGAGCAATTGGGTTTGGTATCAGTCGAGTCGTTCATGTTCTGTCAGTTTTTGAAAATGATTAGGCGCGTGTTTCAGTTATGACGATTGGCTTTTAGTCCGTCAACAATACTCAAAATACCTGCGTCGCCAATCACATTTTTATGTTTGTTTCCATAGGGACGAGCCGTAACGTGCGGCGGTTTCAAAATATTTTGCACGAATGCGCAGTGAAAAATATTTGCGAACACTTGACCTCGCCGCCGCGCTTGGCAAGATGAACGGACAAAACCATTTTACTTATGTCACGCTCTGTCACTCTCTTTACCGGCCAATGGGCCGACCTCTCACTCGCACAACTCCTGCCGCTCGTCAAAAAAATGGGCTACGACGGCGTGGAACTCGCCTGTTGGGGCGACCACTTCGAGGTGGATCGCGCGCTCGCGGAACCGGATTACGTCAAAAAGAAATGGGCGCTGCTCGCCAAACACGGTCTGAAATGTTTCGCCATCTCGTCGCATCTGGTCGGGCAGGCGGTGTGCGATCTGATTGATGAACGGCATCAGGCCATTCTCCCCGCCGATGTCTGGGGTGACGGCAAACCCGAAGGCGTCCGCCAGCGCGCGGCGGAAAAGATGAAAGCCACCGCCAAGGCTGCGCGGAAATTTTTCGACGCCAAGCCTGGCGCGAAGAAAGGTGAAACGGCCGTCGTCAATGGCTTTACCGGATCCAGCATCTGGCACGCGCTCTATGCCTTCCCGCCGACGAACCAGGCGTTTTTGGAAAAGGGCTTCCAAGATTTCGCCAAACGTTGGACGCCCATCCTCGACGAGTTCGATAAGCACAACGTCAACTTCGCGCTCGAAGTGCATCCCACGGAAATTGCGTTTGACATCGCCTCCGCCAAGCGCGCGCTCGAAGCGGTGAAGCATCATCCGCGCTTTGGATTCAATTACGATCCGTCGCACCTTGGTTATCAGGGCGTGAACTATGTGAAGTTCATCCGCGAATTCCGCGACCGTATTTTCCACACCCACATGAAAGATGTCTGGTGGGGCCACGGCGACGGCACGGTGGGCGTGTTCGGCGGCCACACGGATTTCACGGACGCGCGCCGCTTCTGGGATTTCCGTTCGCTCGGTCACGGCGACATCAACTTCGAGGAAATCATCGTTGCCCTCAATGACATCGGCTATCGCGGCCCGCTTTCCGTAGAATGGGAAGACGGCCGCATGGATCGCGTCCACGGCGCGACGGAGAGCTGCGCGTTTGTCCGTAAACTGGATTTTTCCCCGAACCAAGCGGCCTTCGACGCCGCCTTCGCCCGGAAAAAATAAAATCCCGTCGCACTCATGCCGGTCGTGAGTGAGGCCAATTAGGCTGCCCAAGCGGGCAGGGGAGCGGTGAACTCTACCGGTTCGCCGCTGGCCGGATGGAAAAATTTCAAACGCGCCGCGTGCAGGCACAATGGCGGATCGCCCACGGCCAGCGTCTGCTTGCGCCCCAGCTTCCCGCCTGCCAGATAAACCGGATCGCCGCATACCGGAAATCCCAGATGTTGCAGATGCACTCGGATCTGGTTCGTCCGCCCCGTCAACGGTCGTGCCTCCAGTAGCTGAGTGCCATCCGCCAGTCGTCGGAGCAAACGGAATTCCGTGCGCGCCGCCAGCCCGTTGGCCGGATCCACCGTGCGCGCACAATTTTCGGCCGCCTCCGCGCTGATGGGCGCATCGCAAAAAAAATCCGCCGCCGGCAAAGTTCCCCGCACGCGCGCCAGATACGTTTTCGCCACCCGCCCCTGCGCAAATTGCGCGTGCAAACTACCGGCAAATTCCCGCTTGCGCGCCACCAGCACCAGCCCCGTCGTGTTCGCATCCAGCCGGTGCGCCGGATGCGGCGTCTGCGGGTGATACGCCGCGTTCAGGATGTGCTGGAGTGTGTTGCGGTAAAACCGGCCGCCCGCGTGCATCGGTAGCGGCGCGGGTTTGTTCAGCACAATCAACGCGGCGTCCTCGTGCAAAATTTCCACGTCCCCGTTCACCGCCGGTTCCGTCACGTTTGGAAACAAATGCTGATAACGCTGTCCGGCGCGGACGATTTGCGTTGGCGCCACCGGTTGTTGCGCCAGATCCACGACGCGGCCGAGTGCAAATTCCGCCGTCCACGCTGTCGCCGTCACATTGCCCACCATCCGTTCCAGCGCGGCCAGCAACGTCAACCCGTCGCAATCGCCTGGTATGTTAAGCGGTTTGCATTGATCACGCGGCTCGCTGCCCGGCAACGGCGTAACCGCCCGGCGGATAGCCGCCAGACGTTCCGTGAAGACGAAGACTCGCTCCGGTGGTGACGCCGGCGACGGATTAGGCATCCGTTAACTTTTCACCATCCGTCTTAAACATCAAGCCCGCAATCTTTTAGCTCATGGCGCTGATGGCAACGGGGTCCCAGCTTTTCTCATCACATCTTGCTTATCAACTTTGTCTCCTGCGGGAGACTGCGGGTTTCTACCTGGACAATCCGAAAGTGGGAACATGGCCAAGCCCGCCCAACCGAAAACCATTGGCGAGTTTTGGCGCATTTTTTACGTTTGGATTCCCCGGTTCTAATCAGCTCGAGCCAAACGCCAGAATAGGAAGTTGAGATTTACGCAGATTTGAATGAAGCACGCGGGAAATATCCGGTGCGCCCATCTTTACAGTTTTTTTCTGAGAAAGCCTGGATTGCTGACTTTTTTCGTCATATTCGTCTGGAGTTGGCTGATAAATTGTGACTCCCGCTAAAACAATATTGAACAACAAACATTAAAATATGAAAAAACTACTACTCGCAATCGCCGTGCTCCTTTGTGCCACCGCTATCACGGTCCAAGCGCAAGATTCCGGCGGCAAGAAAGCCAAGAAGGAATTGACCACTGAACAAAAGCAGCTTCAGACCGACATGCTGGCCAAATACGACACCAACAAGGATGGCAAACTGGACAAGGAAGAGAAGGCCGCGATGTCCCAGGACGACAAAGATGCTTGGGCCAAAGCGTTCCCTGCCAAAAAGAAGAAAAAAGGTGGCGAAGACGCGGCTGCTCCTAAGGCTGATGACACCAAGTAATTTTCTCCATTGACGCTCCGAACGCCCCGCAGCAAAGCAGTGGGGCGTTTTTTTTGCTGAGTATCAGTGAGCTCCTTGATGTCCGAAACTCGGCGCTGGTTTCTGGCTAATCGTGCGCGGTCATCCGAAGTTTGCCAGACATGGCCGCGCAACGATTGGTGCTTACGGCTTGCATCCAACCAATGCTAGGAAGATTTGTTTGTTATATTTTCGTCATAACCGTCGCGGGATGGCTGATTATAATGACCCAACTAATACGCACTGCCCCGCATCCAGCCGAACCCTAAGCCATTGAACCCATCGCCTTTGTTAAGGCTGCTGTTGATTGTTGGGCAGCAGGTTTTTGAGTGGCGGGTTTCGGGACGCGACAGAAGTTCCAACCAAGCGTAGTTTTACGAAACAAATAAGCAAAATGAAGATTTGTCTGAAGGTGATCGTTTGGGGGTTCCTGCTTTCTGGTGTAGCCCCGAAGGCCCATGCCGCTTTTGGGTTGGCTCGGGAGGCGTATGGCGTTTGGGATCGGGGAGGTGGGCATCTGGTTTCCGATTACCCCTACACGCTCGGTCAGGCCTACTTCGAGTATTGGGCAAATATTGAAACGTCCCGGAACTACTTCAACTGGACGAATCTGGACAACCTCTTGCAATTCGCTGATGACCAGAACCAGAAGTTCAACGTTCAGATTTCGCCGATCGGCGGTGGGTTTGGCAGCACGGTGCCGTTGTGGATGTCCAACAACGTCCCGCTCTTCACGGAGTCGCCCAATGTCGCCGGATATACATACGGGTATTATCTGAACACCAATTATCAAACCTATTACCGGGAAATGGTCGAAGCGCTGGCCTATCATGTGCGCCAGGAATTGCCGCCGAATCTGCAGGCCCGGATCGCATTCGTGCGCTGCGACACGGGGGCTACCGGAGATGAAGCGCCTTATGAAAATCCAAATTATATCACCAATATTTATCAAATCTCCAACACGGATTGGCGCGCCTTCCGGCTTTGGGCGTTCGAAGTTTATCGGCATGCGTTTCAGGACGGGACGAACGGGCCGGTGATTCCGCTCCTGTTTCAGGACATTGAGAAAACCGGTTTTCCTATCGAGTGGGGTTGGGTGACCAACACTGTGAAGGGCGGCTTTGGCGGCAAGTTATCCGGACCGGTTCGCGGCCATAATTTTAACGGGTCGCAGGATGTGTCGGATTCGTATCGGGAATATTCCGTGGGGGGGAGTCTGAAGATTTTTTCCCGGAATGAAATGGATCAGTCATGGCAAAAAACTTTCATGTATCAATCGAATCTTGTCCTGAACATGTATTGGTGCGCGGTGGAGCAGTTGCATCCCGGCATGAGCGTCTGGGATATCTCGAGCTCCTGTTTGGAAAGTGCGTCTGCCAGCAATTTTGTTTCTTCATTGTTGTTTTTCAACAAATGGTCCGCGCAGCTGGATCCGCCCACGGCGGGCGGCGGCTTTTGCATTTTCCATGACGGTCTCGATGCGTCCGACACGGTCAGGTTCCCGGAGGCAAAATACGGGACGGCAAGCAACAGCAACACCAACCGCTTCCTGGCCATTTGTGCGACGAATGCCATTGATGGCGCCCGAATGGATGATGTCGATGCGGTTACGCGGGGAGCGCTGTATCAGCGTAACAACCAGAATGGCTTCAATGATTCGGCCTGGGGGGATGTTCCGGAAAACTACGAACGCTTCATCACGCAGCTTGAGCCCACCAACAGCCCAGGGGTGTGGCGCATTTATGGCGCCACCAATGGCGTGATCACGTCAACTTCGCATCCCTTTGACCGGTTTGGGCGCCGCTTCGATCATGCGAATGCGAAGGATGCGATGTATTTCGACATCACTGACAGCCTCGTGACCTCGCCCGGGCAGCGGGTGGAGCTCACGGTGATCTACCGTGACAAAGGAACGGGGCAGTTCGCCTTGCTTTATGACGCGGTGACAAACAGCCAGAAGACGGCGTTCACGGTGACCAAGAGCAACTCACTCACGTGGAAGACCAACATGGTGGTGGTGACGGATTGGGCGTTCGCCAACCGTGGACCGAAAGGAGCGGACCTAGTGCTGACCAACCTTGGGACGGAGGATACGATCTTCCACAGTGTCGAACTCATCAAATTTGCGGACGTGAACGTGGGAACGGTGGGCAAGGGCACGGTGAGCGGGCGGACGGACGGAACGGTCTATACCAATATCATGGGCACGTTCATGGAGCGGCAGCGGTTGGAATTGACCGTCACACCAGCCGTGGGCTGGCGGTTCACCGGCTGGAGCGGCGAATTGAGCGGGACCAACTTGCGTCCGTTTCTTTTCCCCTCGAAAGATTCCCGCGTCACGGCCAATTTTGCGTTTGTCAGCGCTTCAGGGGGATCAACAACCTCAGCCGATGATTTCAATTTGGGGACATTGACGGGCGGCACCGGTTGGAGCGGCGGTTGGACGAACACCGGCACGGTCACGGTGATTCCTGCCTTGATTGTCGAACTGGACGGGGGAGGCAACGGCACTAATCAATTCACGCGCACTTTCGCCGTGCCGGTGACGAACGCGAGCCTCTCTTTTGATTGGGATCTGGATCGAATTGGTGTCGGCGAATCCGGCACCGTGTCGGTGTTCCAAAACGTCAGCAACACTTGGCGGACGGTGTGGACCCAGACCGACCCTGGTTTGGATGCCAATAACGCGGGCGACGCGAATCTGGTGACCACTAACATCAACCTGAGCGCCTATGGCAGTATTTCCCAACTCCGCTTCACCTTGAACGCGGACGCGAGTAACAACCGTTTCTACATTGATAATGTGAATGTGACCGGAACTCCATCTGTAACCGCGACCAATACCCAGCCTTTGTTTAGCAGTGATCCCATCAGTGAAACCCCGGCGACGAACGGCGTGGCTTACGCGGCCACGTTAGCGGATAACGCCAGTGATCCGGGCAGCAAACCGCTAACCTTCACCAAACTTTCCGGTCCCGCCTGGCTCAATGTGGCCACCAACGGTGTCCTTTCTGGCAACCCCACTAACGCCATTGTCGGCCTCAACAGTTGGCTCGTGCGGATTACCAACGGCGTGGGCGGCGGCGACGATGCCATCCTGTTGATCAACGTGAACGCCGCTGCCCCGAGTAACTCGGCCTACAGCATCTGGGCGAACCAATATCAACTCGTGCAAGGCCCGAATGGGAATGATGACGGAGATTCGCTGAGCAATTTGGGTGAATTCGCCCTCGGCGGAAACCCGACCAATTCCAGCGATCTTGGGTATCCGATTACCTATGGATTAAAAATTGCGGGCGGCACCAACTGGTTTGAATATGCCTATCCGAAGCGCAGCGACCCCAACAGCGGGCTGCTCTATTATCTGGAACTTGCCACCAACCTCGCGTCTCCAGTCTGGACGAATTCCGGCTACACCGTGACCGGCTCTGGTCCGCTGACCAACGGATTTTTGTCCGTCACCAACCGCCTTGAGACGAACGTCAAAGCCCAGCAGTTTATCCGGCTCATGATTCAAGCGCAGTAAACCAGAGGATGATCCATGCCGAAATACTTTCAAACTAGGATGCCAATGAAAGTCATTACACTACTGACATCTCTACTCACACTCATCGCTTCGGCGGTGGCGGAAAACGAAACTCCCGTCGTGCGCACGCTTGCTCCCGAGTTGCAGGCGAAAATTCAATTCTTGAATCCAGAATATTTGGTCTATCTGCCCGCCGGGGACACCAACGCAAAGCTGCCCCTGGTGATCTTCCTCCATGGCGCCGGCGGCGTGGGGGATGACATCCAGCAGGCCAAAGTCAAAGACAAGCCCGCTGAGATATGGCAGGGCATCCAGAAGTTCAACAAAGGCCCCTGCATTGTCGTTGCGCCCCAGTGCTTGAAAAAATCCAAGAGTGGCGAACGCGGCATCTGGACGCCGGAAGATCTCAATCTCTTTCTCCAGCATCTCAAGGCGACGCTGCCGGTGGATGAGCGGAGAATCTATCTTTCCGGCATCAGCATGGGTGGCTACGGCACGTGGGCTTGGGCCGCGCATGATCCGCAACACTTCGCGGCCATTGCGCCGATCGTCGGTGGCATCGGCCGGGAAGGGCCGAAGGCCGTGACTCCTGATTTTGACCAGTGGGTCACGAATCTGGCTACGATTTCCGTTTACGCCTTTGTTGGCGCGCTGGACACAACCGTTCCGCCGGAACGCTCGGAACGCATGATCGCCGCCATTCAAAGGGCCGGCGGTAAGGAAGCGAAGCTAAAGATTTACCCCGACGAAGGTCATGGTGCCGGACGGGTCGTGGTCGCCGCGCAGGAATATTATGATTGGATATTTTCCCACCAGCGGGATTGACGGGACGGTGGAACGGGCGTGGTCAGAACACATTGAGAAATAGCCATTTCCAGTGACGGTTGGCACACCAGCCAACTGCCCGGAGAACACGCTGAAAAATATTTTGTTTTTCCGCGTCATAAACGGCGGGGGAAGGCTGAAATCCATTAAGCATGATCACCAATCAGTCAGATACCTTGTCTTTGAGGCCGTTTTGCTCGCCGACAGTTTGCCCCTCTACGAATCCCATCATCGCCAAAACCCAGCTAAAAACCATGAAAACACTGCTCGTTACCCTC